>SVCP01000065.1 GCA_015058295.1 Anaerofustis stercorihominis | reverse complement strand
GTAGCCGATTTGTAGCCAGTAAAAAACAAGAATCCCGAAAACCCCTGTATTTTCAAGGGTTTTCGGGACTCGAAAGACTATTTTAACTTATTCCCACTCGATTGTAGCTGATGGTTTCGGGCTGAGGTCATAAAGGACTCTGCATACTCCCGGAACTTCTTTGAGAATACGGTCTGTGATCTTTTTGAGCACTGCCCAGTCGATTTCCGGAACAGTTGCTGTCATTGCGTCGACAGTGTTTACGGCACGGATGATTACAGGCCAGTCAAATGCTCTCTTTCCGTCTTTTACGCCTGTTGAGCGGAAGTCTGGAATTGATGTAAAGAACTGCCATACGTGCGGTGTGAGACCTGCGATGTCAAATTCTTCACGAAGGATAGCATCTGATTCTCTTACTGCCGCAAGACGGTCTTTTGTGATAGCACCGAGGCATCTTACGCCGAGACCCGGGCCCGGGAACGGCTGACGGTATACCATGTCATCGGGAAGGCCGAGTGCCGAACCTACAACGCGTACTTCGTCTTTGTAGAGAAGTCTTACCGGCTCAACAAGACCGATGAATTTCATGTCTTCCGGAAGTCCGCCTACGTTGTGATGAGCTTTTACTCCGTCACTTTCGATGATGTCCGGATAGATGGTGCCCTGTCCGAGGAAGAATTTGCCTTCGAGTTTGTTGGATTCTTCTTCGAATACTCTTACGAACTCTTCGCCGATGATCTTGCGTTTCTTTTCGGGATCTGCAACGCCCGCAAGCTTGTCAAGGAAACGGTCTTCAGCATCGATATAGATGAGGTTAGCATCGAGCTGGTTGCGGAATACTTCAACAACCTGTTCGCTTTCGCCTTTACGCATAAGGCCGTGGTTTACATGAACGCAGACGAGCTGTTTGCCGATTGCTTTGATAAGAAGTGCAGCAACAACTGAGCTGTCAACACCGCCTGAAAGGGCAAGGAGTACATTATTGTCTCCAACCTGTTCTCTTACGGCAGCAACCTGCTCTTCAATAAATTTTTCGGCTAATTCGGCTGTGGTGATTCTTATCATATCATCGGGTCTTTTGTTCGGATCCATCTTTAACTCCTCCATTTATATTTAAAGTATAATTTTTTATATGATACTACATTATAATCCCTATTCTGCCGTAAATCAATTATTTTCGTACATAAAAAGGGTATTTTCAGCCATAAATTTATTATTTACCGGTGATGATTGTCATTTTTAATCTGATTTGTGTTCTGATTTTTTAAGCTTTGTTCAATCACTTTTTTTCTGAAATATTCTATCGGATTAAAGATGCGCTCCTGCCTGCGTTCTCTGACAACCACTAAGGCTGTTTTCCGTACCCTTCGCAGAATCCTTCAGCAAGAATATAATCCTTTTCTCTATAGTTTTGGTTACTCAGCTTGTTTAGACATCCAATACAAAATTCTGCCATTTCTGTGCCCTCCCTTTTTTTGCACCAACAAATGTTGGTATATTGTTGTTTTTAATTTAGTAAACTACTTCTGTCAACAACAAATGCAGGTGAACGGTTATGAGGGATATTTTGGCGAAACGTCTGAAGGAGTGCAGAATACAAAAGGGGCTTACCCAGAATCAGGTGGCTATATATTGCGACATTACGGAAAATGCGTATCAGAACTATGAACTGATGAGCCGTGAACCGAAACTTGAAATTCTGGTGAGAATAGCAGAATTGTTCGACGTATCCCTTGATTATCTTACGGGAAGAACAGACAATAAAGAAATCAACAGATAAAATCACTGTGCGTTATACATTCTTGTACAGTGTTTTTTATTTGTAAAAAAGACAGGCAAAAAACCTGTCTGTAAACAGCCGTGAAATATTCTGACGTAATACTGAACTCACATAACATACCTTATCAACGAAAGTATGAGCATATGAAGGGGATAAAAGGCATATGAGAAGAATTTTCCCGCTTTTGTGGAAGGTGCTTTTTCCCCGTTATACAGAAAAACAAAAACGAGGGAAAATACAGCAAATCCCTGTACGGGAAACATAAGGTTATTTCCGAAAATATTCAGCGGAAGCTGTTGCCCTTTGAATCCGAAGATATTGATAAATATCATTCCTGCGGTGAGCATAATGTTTTTAAATTTAAACCCACGACATACATAAAACAACACTACTGTGAGTACTCCCCATATTCCGTAGTCCACAAAACCGAATACGGAAAGAAAGAGATATAAAGATATTTTTGATGCGGATATAATTACATTTTTTACGGAAGTATTTTTTCTTACCTTGTCGATCTCCCATATGCAGAGAAGCCCGAGAAGAAGAGTGAACATTACATTCTGATGCAGGGGAAATACGGGATATGATATATACATCATATTAAACGGTATTTCCGAGATCAGCGCAAATATAAACAACCGTTTCGCATATTTCTTTATGTCGGATGTATGCACAAATCCTTCACTTATCTTGAATGCATAAAGCGGAAAAGCAAGCCTTCCGATATATGTCATCCAGTTGTTGCCGGGGATTATTGTCGCCCACAGATGATCGGAAAGCATAAATATTCCTGCGAGGACAGTGAGCGTATTTGCATTTATGAACGGAAAGCCGTTTTTTCTTTGAGCTGAACTTGTATCGGACATTGACGAGCCTCCTGTTTTTATATTATTTCAGCAGTTTTTC
Organism: Anaerofustis stercorihominis; assembly: GCA_015058295.1. Taxonomy (GTDB): domain Bacteria; phylum Bacillota; class Clostridia; order Eubacteriales; family Anaerofustaceae; genus SVCP01. The sequence continues at coordinate 5,203 of SVCP01000065.1, read as the reverse complement.
TCCCGTGATCCTTGTGTGAATGAAAGAGAATACAAGAGCGGTTACGGCGATGAGAAGTCCCGAGATCACATACCATATATGTACTCCGAATATATCCGCAAGAGGGCTTGCGATCATAAGAGAAAACGGCATTACGATGGAATACAGCTGATTGAGTACGGAAAACGCCCTGCCCATTTTTTCTTTGGGGACATTTTCCTGTATGTATGCGGAAAGCGGTATGGACCTTACGGTAGAGAATGCTCCCAGGCCGAAACAGCTCAGGGCAAACACATACCAGCATATGTATGTGGGCGGTACCATTCCTCCCATTGCGCAGGAAAGCCCCAGAAGAATTGACCCTACATAGCAGGTGATGAGCTTTCTTTTGATTTTTATAAATCCCGAGAATAAAAATGCCGCAAGCATTACTCCCACAGATATCATGCTCTCCGCAACGGAACCGTATACAGCGGAAAGGTTGAAATAATCACTTGTCATCAACGGGAAAAGCGTATTCAGCGGTGAATACAAAAACATACATATGCAGTCGCAGATGACAAAGTTCAAAAGCGCCTTGTCCTCTTTATATACCGCAAGCCCTTCTCCGAACTGTTTTATGAAACTTTCCTGTTTTGTGCCTGCGGAAGCTGCTTTCAGAGGTGTCTTTATGAATAAAAGAACGAGGCACGCAAAAACGGCTCCGAGAGTATCTGTAAGAAGTACGATATGAAGAGGGAATGCCGCATAAAGCATTGCACCGAGCACCGGGCCGAGAATATATGTGCCTGAACGGAGCATCTGCATTACTCCGTTTACTCTCACAAGTTCTTCCTTCGGTACGAGGAGGGGGATTATAGACTGTGTGGCAGGATATTGGACAGTGCTTGCTATGCCTCTTATAAACAGCATGACGATAATGCTCCAGGATGGGGCATCAAAAAAATACACCATAACCGCATACAAAAGTGCCATAACTCCCATTGCCGCATCGGAGATGATGCAGATAAGCTTTCTGTCATATTTGTCTGCCCATATGCCTGCTATGGGGCTTAAAAGTGCCATAGGTATATGCGCTGCAAGGCCTGAAAAACCGAGCATAAGGGCAGATGCGGTGGTTTCCGAAAGATGCCATATGAGTGAAAACTGCACAGCGGAGCTTCCGAGAATGGAAAAAACCTGGGAAGCGGCTATGAGTGTAAATCTTTTTTTCCAGTTATTATCATTGATTGCGTTCATTGTTTCACCGTAAAATTTTTATTGTTTATATTTTATCACTTACATGTATTTTTCTCAATGAGTACATGAATATTTACATAGTACTTCGTTTCTGATATAATACATCTGACTATATTGATTTAAAATATATTATACATAAGGGTATAATCAGATGAAATATTTTATTGATAAAGACAAAGGAAAATCTGCGTATATGCAGCTTTACGAACAGCTCAGAGGAGATATTGTCGGAGGGGTATATCCTTTCGGAACGAAACTGCCCTCCAAACGCATTCTCTCCGAGGAAACGGGTGTCAGCGTGATCACTGCGGAACATGCATATGCCATACTTATGGATGAGGGGTATATCGAATCCCGTCAGAGAAGCGGATATTATGTAATATACCGTGAAGATGATTTTATATCCCATACGCAGACAGAGCCCGACGGGCACATTGTAAGACATACATATCCGAATACTTCGAAAGGGGAGTTTCCGTTTTCCATTCTCGCAAGGACAATGAGAAAGGTGCTTCTTGATCACAACGAAAACATTCTCATAAAATCACTCAACAAAGGCTGTGAGGAGCTTCGAACGGAAATCGCATCATATCTCCTGCGAAGCGGCGGCATAAACGTAAAAACGGAACAGATAATCATCGGAGCGGGAGCGGAATATCTTTACAGCCTTATCGTCCAGCTTCTGGGGAAGGAAAATATATTTGCCATAGAAGATCCGTCATATGAGAAGATCAGAAAAGTATACGGAGCAAACGGCGTGAAATGTGATGCCCTGGAGCTTACTCATGACGGGATCCGTTCATCAGCCCTTAAAAACACAGATGCGAAAGTCCTTCATGTAACTCCTTTCAACAGCTTTCCCAGCGGAATTACAGCAAGCGCATCGAAAAGAGCGGAGTATATCAGATGGGCAAAGGCAAGAGGTGGTTACATAGTTGAAGATAATTATGACTCGGAGCTTACGGTTTCCCGGAAAAACGAAGACACTCTTTTCAATCTTTCGGAAGACGGCTCGGTAATATATCTTAACACGTTCTCAAAAACCATCGCACCGTCATTCAGAGTCGGGTATATGGTCCTGCCGGAAAATTTACTTGAAATATTCGACGAGAAGCTTGGTTTTTATTCGTGCACGGTGCCAGTATATGAGCAGTATGTACTTGCGGAACTTATCCGCAGCGGAGACTTCGAACGCCACATTAACAGGGTAAGACGGCAGAAGCGCAGGAACAAGTGAACATCTGGTAATATAAAGTTCACGGATTCTGGATATTAAATTAATATCAGAAAGATAGTATATTAAACATATTATTATATTGATCTGTATGGAGGTTATTATGTCATATAAGAGAATACTTACAATTCAGGATATTTCATGTGTAGGGCAGTGCTCCCTCACAGTTGCCCTTCCCATACTTTCCGCAGCAGGCCTTGAAACGGCGATATTGCCATCAGCGGTACTTTCAACACACACAGCAGGTTTCAGCGGATACACATTCCGTGATCTTACGGACGATATGCCGTCGATCAGAGATCACTGGGTAAAGGAAGGAATTAAGTTCGAAGCCGTATACACAGGCTATCTCGGAAGCACACAGCAGATAGATTATGTAAAGGATATTTTTGATGCAACAGGTGATGAAGGTTCATTCTTTATCGTAGACCCGGCAATGGCAGACCACGGCAGTCTTTATCCGGGATTTGATGGGCAGTTTGTGGAAGCTATGAAAACACTCTGCGCAAAAGCGGATTACATACTCCCGAACATCACTGAAGCCTGCTTCCTTACGGGAATGGAATATAAAACAGAGTACGACAGGGAATATATCGACGAAATTCTCAGAAAACTCACAGACCTCGGCTGCAAAAACATCATTTTCACGGGAATCTCATACGAAGAAGGAAAAACAGGCGTAGTCGTATACGAAAATGGTGAATATGCATATTACGAACACGATTTCCTCCCCAACAGCTGCCACGGTACAGGGGATATTTACGCATCAAGCTTCGTAGGTGCTCTCGTAAGAGGCAAGTCTGCGTATGATGCGGCAAAGATCGCTGCGGATTATACTGTTGAATGTATCAAGGAAACGGCAAAACTTGACAACCACTGGTACGGCGCCGCATTTGAACCGGTACTTGGCAAACTTATTGAAATGCTGAGTTGACAATGATGCACTTATGAAAAAAAGTTATATTATTCTGTTGCTGTTACTGATTTTTCTTTTGGGATGTACACATGAGGTCAATGTAAATGCTGAGCCCGAAGATGCTGTACTTTCGTACATGGCTGAATATATTCCTCTGGAGAATCTAAAGTTTGGGATGAAGCTTGAAGATGTCGCATCGTCTCTCGGAGTATCGAGCCCGCATGTGCTAAATTATATGGTCGGGAGTTATAGGGCGAAGACTTTTGACAGAACTTTGATTGCGCGCGAATACGGTGGTCTGCTCAGAGAATCATATTACTTTGATAGTGACACCTTAAAACTTCATTCTGCACGTGTGTGGATGAGCTTTTATGCTCCAAAAAAATTTTTGGAGAATGATAAGCTGCATCAACGGGTTATAGATGAGGGTATCGTATATATAAGGGATTTTTACGATATGGTTAAGGAAAAATATGAAAGTTGTTACGGTGTGGTCCTTAATGCAACATCCGATGAAATAACAAAAGATACATCAGTCGAGAATCGTTTCCATGTATATGGCGATAACGGTGAGCACTATGTGAGTGTGGGAATATATTTTACGAAGAACTTGCCTGCACGTGAAAGTAATATCGCCAGCAAAGACGGAAGCTATGAGTATTGTGTTGTTGATATCAGTGTTAAAAAATCTGTAGCTATGCATGTTTTGGATTGATATAATGAACAGAGAAAAAAATTATGGGGCGTTTTTACGCCCCACTTTTTATGTTGTTTTTATGTTGTTTCATCGACAAAAATCTCCCTGTTCGGCAACCTCGTAAAATTATTACGCTCCTGTTGTGTAGTTCGGAGATTCTTTTGTGATTGAGATATCGTGCGGGTGGCTTTCGATGAGAGATGCTGATGTGATCTTTACGAAGTCCGCATCATGGCGGAGTTCTTCGATTGTTCCGCATCCGCAGTAACCCATACCTGCTTTGAGGCCGCCGACCATCTGATAGATAACGTCAGCAACTTTGCCTTTATAAGCAACTCTTCCTTCAACGCCTTCCGGAACGAGTTTTTCAGCTGATGCGCCGTCCTGGAAGTAACGGTCGGATGAGCCGTGAGCCTGTGCCATAGCACCGATTGAGCCCATGCCTCTGTAAGCCTTGAACTGTCTGCCCTGATAGATGATTGTTTCTCCCGGGCTTTCTTCCGTACCTGCGAGCATTGAACCGAGCATAACTGTTGAAGCACCTGCTGCGAGTGCTTTGACAATGTCGCCTGAGTATTTGATACCGCCGTCAGCGATAACCGGGATACCGTATTTGTCGCCCATTTCAGCACAGTCCATAACTGCTGTGATCTGCGGAACGCCGATACCTGCTACTACACGTGTTGTGCAGATAGAGCCGGGGCCGATACCTACTTTTACGCAGTCAGCGCCTGCTTTGATGAGAGCTTCCGTAGCTTCTGCCGTTGCAACGTTTCCTGCGATGATCTGAAGATCGGGGAATGCGTTTTTGAATTCGCTTACTCTCTTGATTACGTTTGCTGAGTGACCGTGTGCCGTATCGATAACGACGATGTCAACTTTTGCATCAACGAGAGCTTTAAGTCTGTCCATTGTGTCAGCGCCAACACCTACTGCAGCACCTGCGAGAAGTCTGCCGTGAGCGTCTTTTGCTGAGTTCGGGTACTGAACAGCTTTTTCGATATCTTTTATGGTGATAAGGCCTTTGAGGTTGCCTTCTTCATCAACGATGGGAAGCTTTTCCACTTTGCTCTTCTTGAGGATTTCTTCAGCTTTTGCGAGATCTGTTCCTTCAGGAGCAGTGATGAGGTTTTCTTTT
>SVCP01000008.1 GCA_015058295.1 Anaerofustis stercorihominis | reverse complement strand
CTTCTCAAGGTTCGAGTCCTGCAGTGATTTACAGATATATAAAAAAAACGATAAACACTATGTTTATCGCATCTGTCAGATGGCAGGAGTAGCAGGACTCGAACCTACGAATGACGGAGTCAAAGTCCGTTGCCTTACCGACTTGGCTATACCCCTATATATAAAAAAAAATTTGAAAATAAAAAATGGCAGGGGTAGCAGGATTCGAACCTACAGATGACGGAGTCAGAGTCCGTTGCCTTACCGTTTGGCGATACCCCTACGTTCATTTTAAATAAATGGGGTGGAATATGGGATTCGAACCCATGATCTTCGGAACCACAATCCGACGCTTTAACCAACTAAGCCAATTCCACCATATTAAATTGTTAAGTGGCGCGCCAGTAGGGATTCGAACCCCAGACACACGGCTTAGAAGGCCGTTGCTCTATCCTACTGAGCTACTGGCGCAAATTTTCGCTGGAGCGGGTGAAGGGAATCGAACCCTCGCAACCAGCTTGGAAGGCTGGGGCTCTACCACTGAGCTACACCCGCACATTTCACAATTTTCGTCAACGATGATATTATAAGGGAGAGAGCAGTGTTTGTCAATAGTCTTTTTCATTTTTTGTAATTATTTTTTTCCGGTTATATATGCAGGAGTATTATTGACATAAACCTGTGCTTTATACCAATGTTTTTGTGAATTTTGCCATAAAACTTATATTTCGCATTAAAATTCAACAGATTGGGGCAAAATAAGCCATAATAAGTATTCAATAATTGAAATTACGCATTGCACAACGGGCAAATATGATATATAATGATTTAGATATATTTTCCTAATGGAATATCATCGGAGGTTAATTATGGTTAAAAAGTGGGTTTATGCTTTCGAAGAAGGCAATGCAAACCAAAGAGCACTTTTAGGCGGTAAAGGTGCAAACCTTGCAGAAATGACAAATATTAATTTGCCGGTTCCTCAGGGCATTACAGTAACAACTGAAGCATGTATTGATTATTACACATGCCATGAACAGATTTCAGATGAAATCAGAGAACAGATCTTTGAATATCTCGAAAAGCTTGAAGTTAAAACAGGCAAAACTCTCGGCGGAGAACACAATCCTCTCCTGGTTTCCGTCCGTTCAGGCGCAATGATCTCTATGCCGGGTATGATGGACACTATCCTCAACCTCGGTCTCAACCCCACAACAGTTGAAGCTATTGCAAAGAAAACAAACAATCGTCGTTTCGCTTATGACAGCTACAGAAGATTCATTATGATGTTCTCAGACGTTGCTCTCGGCATCGAAAGAGCACTTTTTGATAACGAACTCGAAGCTATCAAAGAAAAGAACGGCTACAAAGTAGACACAGAACTCACAGTTGATGACCTTGTTGGTCTTGTTGCAAAATATAAAGAAATCTTCCTTCAGGAAATGGGATACGAATTCCCGGATGATCCGAAGGTTCAGCTTATGATCGCTGTTGAAGCTATCTTCAAGAGCTGGAACAACCAGAGAGCTATTACATATCGTAAGCTCAACAATATTTCACACACACTCGGTACAGCCGTAAACATCCAGTCAATGGTATACGGCAACATGGGTGATACATCAGGTACAGGCGTTGCATTCACACGTAACCCGGCAACAGGTGAAAAAGCTGTATTCGGCGAATACCTCATCAACGCACAGGGTGAAGACGTAGTTGCAGGTATCCGTACACCGGCTCCTATCGAAAAACTCAAAGAAGATATGCCGGAAGTATATGATCAGTTCATCAAGATCGCTGATATCCTCGAAAATCACTATAAGGATATGCAGGACATCGAATTCACAATCGAAGAAGGCAAACTCTACATGCTTCAGACAAGAAACGGCAAACGTACTGCTGCCGCTTCACTGAAGGTTGCTGTTGATCTCGTAAACGAAGGTAAAATCGACAAGAAAACGGCACTCACAAGAGTTGATGCATCTTCAATCACACAGCTTCTCTCTCCGCAGTTTGATGCGGAAGTTCTTAAAAACGCAACAGTTGCAGCAACAGGTCTTCCGGCATCTCCGGGTGCTGCTGTAGGTAAAGTATACTTCACAGCAGAAGAAGCTTCCGCAAGAGCACAGGCAGGCGAAGAAGTAATCCTCGTAAGAAAAGAAACTTCACCGGAAGATATCGAAGGTATGCACTACGCAAACGGTATCCTTACAGCAAGAGGCGGTATGACATCACACGCTGCCGTTGTTGCAAGAGGTATGGGTAAATGCTGTGTAGCAGGATGCGAAGCAGTTAAAGTATTCGAAGAAGAAAAATACTTCCTCATCGGCGAAACAAAAGTTGCTGAAGGAGACATCATCTCTATCGACGGTACAACAGGTAATGTATATATCGGAACGATCCCGACAATCCCCGCAAACGTAGGCGGCGACTTCGGAACACTTATGGCATGGGCTGATGAATACAGAAGAATGGGTATCCGTACAAACGCTGATTCTCCGGCAGATGCAAAGACAGCTCTTTACTTCGGAGCAGAAGGTATCGGCCTTTGCAGAACAGAGCATATGTTCTTCGATTCAGAAAGAATTCTTCAGGTAAGAAAGATGATCTGCGCTGATACAGTAGAACAGAGAGTAGAAGCTCTTGATAAGATCATGCCGATGCAGAAAGGCGACTTCTACGAAATGTTCAAGATCCTCGAAGGCAGACCGATGACAGTTCGTCTTCTCGATCCGCCTCTTCACGAATTCCTCCCGCAGGAAGAAAAAGACATCATTCAGATCGCTGAAGAACTTGAAATTTCTGTAGATAAACTTAAACTCAGAATCGCAGACCTCCACGAAGTAAACCCGATGCTCGGTCACCGTGGATGCCGTCTCTCAGTAACATATCCGGAAATTGCAAGAATGCAGACAACAGCTATCATCCTCGCAGCTATCGACGCTAAAAAAGACGGCTTCGATCCGCAGGTTGAAATCATGATCCCGCTTGCAGGCGGAAAACCGGAACTCGAATATGTTATGAACATCGTACGTGAATGCGCTGATAAACTCATCGCTGAAAACGAAGCTGATGTTGAATACAAACTTGGTACAATGATCGAAATCCCGAGAGCAGCTCTTCTCAGTGACGAAGTTGCAGAAATCGCTGACTTCTTCTCATTCGGAACAAACGACCTCACACAGATGACAATGGGCTTCTCCCGTGATGATGCAGGTAAATTCATCGGCGAATATCTCGACCATAACCTCCTCGAACACGACCCGTTCCAGTCTATCGACCAGAAGGGTGTTGGTAAACTCGTTCAGATGTCTGTAAAAGACGGCAGATCAGTAAAACCCGAACTCAAATGCGGTGTTTGCGGCGAACACGGCGGAGACCCGGCTTCTATCGAATTCTTCGATACATGCGGACTCAACTATGTTTCATGCTCACCGTACCGTGTACCTGTAGCAAGGCTCGCAGCAGCGCAGGCTACAATCAAACACGAAGATATGTTGTTTTAACCATAATATTATCCCCTGCTGAAGCAGGGGATTTTTTTATTGCTCTGTGTCATTTTATGCTGTATAATACAATTATCGACAAGGAGAATATTATGAGTTATTATGCAATACTGGATTTAGAAATGTGCAGAGTCCCGCAGGACGAAAAAACAAGAGAACTTGAATATGAAGATGAGCTTATTCAGATAGGAGCTGTACTTCTCAACGGAGAATACGAGATAACGGACACTTTTATGACATATGTATCAACAGAATTCGGCTCTATAGATCCGTTTATTGAAAATCTCACCGGAATCTCTCCCGATGAAATAAAGGATGCTCCAAATTGCGAAAAAGCCCTGAATATGTTCGTTGAATGGCTTCCGGAGGATGCTGTAATAGTATGCTGGAGCGACAATGATGAAGAGCAGATAAAAAAAGAGCTGGCCATGAAAAATCTCACTATCCCGGGTCTGGACAAATATTTCGAAACATGGACCGACTGCCAGAGGACATTCTCCAGAAGGACAGATGCGGATAAGGTATATAACCTTACGGAAGCTATGAATATTGCAGATATCGTCTTTGAGGACGGTGCACATGATGCTCTCGTTGATGCAAGAAATACCGCAAAGATATTTGCAAAAATGCAGACAGAAGAAACACTTACCCTTAATCCGAACTACAAAAAAGACGATGCACCGGCGCATGATACATACAATCCCTTTGCGGCATTGCTGAAAAATTATAAATGCGAATAAAAAAGACAAGGTATACACCTTGTCTTTTATTGTATGCATATCTATATTATGTTAATAACCTTTTTCCCTTTTTTCTCCGCAAGCTCTTTGAACCTCGCGGCTCCGCCGGTATTTTTTTCAACATATGTCACTACATAATCAGATTTTTTTATCATCCATTCGTTTCTTTTTATTATTGCGGCTCTGTATGGAACCCTTCTCAGAAAATCCGGATATACAGTATCACAGTCATTTTCACTCCCTGACTTTTCTGGCGATCTTGGCTTGTAAGCAAGAACCACCGAGTAGTCTATGAAGCGGTATTTCTCCTTTAATTTTTGCAGAGTGCCCTTAACTGTTCTGTCAAAATTTCCCTGATTGCCGACATAAAATTTATTCACTCCATAATCAAGAATCAGTTCTGTAAGAACTTCCTCCAGCCTTTGCGAAATATCTTCCGGAGTGTCCCTGTGTCCGAAAAAAGTACAACTTGCCATATACACCTTCCAATTCTGTCCAGTATGACGGACAATATTTTGCTTTATTATAACATACAATATCCGTAGTTGCAACCTGTACCGGTCAACAAACTGATTGAGAGGTCGCTTATGGAGCAGAAAATAAGACGTGATCTGAATATGGGAGATAATCTCAGAAGACTGAGAAACTCTGCCGGATTATCCCAAGAAAAACTTTGTGCAGAGCTTCAGCGCAGAGGATGCGACATCGGAAGAAGCACATATGCAAAATATGAAGCCGGAGAACTCAACATACGGGCAAGCGTTATAGTCGCATTGAAAAAGATTTACGGTTGCTCTTACGACGAATTTTTCTTCGGACTGGACTGATTAAAAATAAATGACTCCCGCTCGTTTATCGGATGCGGGAGTTTTGTTTTTATATCTTCTGCACGAACAGTCCGTGTTCTGTGCAGTAATGATACAGTTGTCCTCTTTTTATGGGAAAGCGCACATTCATATGCCATTCGGGATAGCATTTTGTAAGAATGATACTGTCGTATGACACAAGTGCAACGAAAGAAATATAGTGTTCTTTCACCATTTCGTGAGATGATGTTATCAGATACTCTCCGTCAATTTTCTCAATACCGAGAATATCGTCTCCTTGCGCATTCTTAGCTTTCAGAGGTTCAAGCTTTTTTGCGTGACAATAAATGTCACCTTCATTCATTGAAGTAAAAATATTGCCGCAGTCAGGGCACACATAAAATTTAAGCCTTCTCATACCGCTCATACTTACGGACTCATTCATTTCTCCTGAGAGGAGGATATCTGTTGTCGTTCCCAGAGCTTTCGCAAGCGGTGTCAGAATATCAACTCCCGGAAGGGACTGCCCTCTCTCCCATTTTGATACAGTCTTGTCGGTCACATTGAGTATTTCTCCAAGCTGCTTTTGAGTGAGGCATTTTTCTTTTCTGAGGCGACTTATAAGGTTTCCTGTTTTTGTTGAGTCCATAACCGGTCTCCTTTCATATCTTCACTTCAAGTTTACAGCACATAAATCAAAAGTGCAATCTACCTGCAGTAGAACTTATATTTACCGGATAACACTCATAAGATCTTCAGAGTTTATTGCCGGAACATAATATACACCGCAGCACACAATATCATCTCTTCCATATGCACAGCTTTCTTCCGTTCGCAGATAAAACGCATAATACGGAATAAAGTATCTGCAGATCTCTCCATCGGAATATACGATGTCGTAACAAATAATATCATCTTCCGTCAGGCTTTCTCCGCAAAGATCACCTTCATAAAAATCAGAAACATACTCTCCGCGGGTAAGCATTTCCTTTGCTTCTTCATACCCGACAAGCGGGAGGGTTGCCATATTTTCGCCGGATGAAAGAACATTTTCCATATATATGCCGTAAAGTGCGCCGTTTTCATCATACAAAAACCTTGCGGAGTTAAAGTATTCGCCTATAAGCTCCACAGAAGGTTCATCATCTGCTTTGTATGCTCTGCAGAGCGTATATTCTTCTCCCGTATATGTATATGATACATCAATATTGATCTTATACTCATCATATCCCAGAAGTTCACTGTACTTTTCGCAGTAATATGCTGTCTTATCATAAATACTGCCACCATCTGTATACGAATCATCGGGATGCTCAAACATCACATCTATATCCCTGTTGCCATAAACGGTGATCTCGAAATATTTATTGTGTGCACTGACAGAAAGTACTTTTGCCCCGTCATTATCCGTTTCCACAGACACATCACCTACATCAACACCGAGAATATCCGCTGTTTCACCTGCAATCTCCGTGAGTTCTTCTTCCGAAAAGTACGAACTTCCCCCTGCCGCACTTACATATGCGAGATTTTTGTATACGGGAAGTTCTGTGATACGGGCTTTATCCTTAAGATCATCTCCGACAGGATTTTTGCCGTCTGCAACTCTTACACATCTGATGCCTCCTGCAGACGGAAGTATATCATAATAAATACTGCTTAATTGTCCGTCGTAATTATCTTTTTCACTTCCCATACCGTCCATACCCGAGCTTCCGCAGCCGCGGATGGTGGTGAGAGGAATAAGCATCACCGCAAATATAAACAAAGCTGCCTGCGTGAGGTGCTTTTTCCATGATTTCGAAGAAGGTTTATACTCCCGGGCTTCTTCAATATATTTGTCGTCAATATTTCCCAGAATATCAAGAAGTCTTCTGCTTTTCATAAACATATGCCCTCCTTTGAAAGTGTATTTCTGAGAGCATTTCTCGATCTGAGAAGGCTCATTTTTACGGAAGCTTCGCTGATTTTCATTTCCACTGCAATATCTTTTACGGAACAAAGATACCAGTACTTTTTCACAAAGACCACTCTGTCCCGCTTTTTCAGTCCCAAAAGAAAATCATTGAGTATCTGTGTAAGGTGCATATCATCGACAACTTTTGATGTATCGCTTGCATCGGGAATACATTCGCTCAGTTCATCAAGCGATACGGTTATATTGTCGGGAATTCTTCTTGATGCGTTCACTTTTCTGTAACGGTCAAGAGAAAGGTTTCTGGTTATCTTCCCGAGAAATGCGGATAATTTATGAGGTATCTGCGGAGGAATACTGTTCCATGCCCTGAAATATGTATCATTTACGCACTCAAGGCTGTCCTCTGAATGAGAGAGTATGTTATAGGATATTCTGAACAGGTATTCTTTGTATTTTCTGTCTGTTTCGGTTATTGCAGATTCATTTCTGTCCAGATACAGCTGAATGATACTGTTGTCTTCCATACATATCCTCCTTTCATAAATTAAGACGCATTTTTTTATTTCAGGTAACGCTTTTTCATAAAAAATGCAGACAGAACTCAGAGCTTTATCCAATATCTTTTAAGTTTCACATCTGCATTCGGTTCATGCACCGTATATTCATACACCCCGCCGTTTGCAATTATTGTCTTTGCACTTGCTTCATTTTCTTCAAGGCAGGTTATAAGTACTTTTTCCATACCGAGCTCCCTGCAATAAGGAAGAATCATCTCAAGCATCTTCTTTGCATAGCCCTTTCTTCTTTCTGACGGGCGCACGCAGTATCCTATATGTCCGCCGTATTTTTCAAGGAAATCATTAAATCTGTGCCTTATCTGTATGGCACCTACAAGAGTGCCTTCTTCATCCAACGCAAGAAACTGACTGCTCGGTACCATACCTTCCGGCACTGTGCTTTCATCCGCAAACATTCTCACTTCCTCAAGCCAGTCATTTATATTTTCCATTCTTTTCAGTGAAGATGTCCCGTCCATAGAGCTTGCGTTATCGATAAATTCTTTTCTGAACAGTGCAATTTCGTCAATATATTTTTCTTCAGGTTTTACAAGTTTTAATTTCACAATTATATTCCTCTCTACAAATCAACTGCCAATAAAAAAGGACCGCAGATGCGGTCCCGTGAAGTTATGTAATTATTCTACGATAGAAACGATCATACCGTTTTTAACGCCTGCGCCATTGCCTTCTTCTGTGTCAATGTGCATTTCGAGAGCGTAAGAATCACTTGCACGAACGAGTACGTTCTTGAAGATAACTCCTCTGTCGCCCGGTACTTCAACGTTTACGATGTCGCCGTCTTTGAGACCGAATTTTTCAGCATCTGTTGTGTGCATGTGGATGTGTCTTGCAGCTACGATAACGCCTTCTGTAAGTTCAACTTCTCCGCACGGGCCAACGAGTGTGCAGCCCGGTGTACCTTCGAGTTTACCTGAATCTCTGATTACTGCCGGAACACCAAGTTTGAATGTGTCAGCTACGAGAACTTCTACCTGGCTCTGTTTTCTTGCAGGACCGAGTACTCTTACTTTAGAAACTACACCTTTGGGACCTTTGATATCGAGAACTTCTGTGCAAGCGAACTGACCCGGCTGAGAGAGATCTTTCATGTGTGTAAGTTCATAACCAGCGCCGAAAAGTGTTTCGATATCAGCTGCTGAAAGGTGGATATGTCTGTTTGAATTAGCAATTGGGAACTGTTTAGCCATTATTGTCTACTCCTGATTTATATTTTATTTTTCATTACAGATGTATTGTATTATACACCCTTATTTTAACATATTACACAATATTTTTAAAGCTTTTTACTGCTTTTTCACATTTTTTCTTATAAGAGCACCTTTTTTGAGTGCCGCTCCTTCGAATTTTGCATAAAGAGTTTCTTTCGGATGAGGCGCATCTTCTCTTTCCTGCATTTTTTCATCGAAAAGCTCTCTGAGAATTACCTTGTCATACACTTTTCCCGGAGTGAGAACTTCCATCTCTTCCCCGACGGTAAATTTATTTCTCTGAGAAATTTTTGTTATACCGTTTTCGTCTGTATCTTCAAGCACCTGAGCCATAAAGTCATAATTTCTCACATAGCTGCTTGTGCCGTAATTCTGTGAGGTTTCATCGGTCTTTCCGTAATAGAATGCTTTTGTATAATCCCTGTGTGATACTTTCGTAAGTTCTTCGTAAAGATCTTCCCAGACATACCTTTCACTTTCACCGCTGAGATATGATTCCGCTCTTTTTATAGCCTCTTTATATACTGCTGTGACAGTAGCCACATAGAAGATACTCTTCATTCTGCCTTCGATCTTTATGCTGTCAACACCTATCTTCATAAGATCCGGAATATGTTCCACAAGGCAAAGATCTTTTGAGTTAAAGATAAATGTTCCCCTTTCATTTTCTTCAATGGGGAAATATTCTCCCGGACGGGTAGACTCCATAAGTGAATACTGCCAGCGGCAGGGCTGTGCACATTCTCCCCTGTTGGAATCCCTGCCTGTGAGATAATTGGAAAGAAGGCATCTTCCCGAGTATGAAATGCACATTGCACCATGAGCAAATACTTCTATCTCCATGCCTTCGGGCTTGTTTTCGCAGATTTCTTTTAATTCTTCATAAGAAAGCTCCCTTGCAAGAACAGCTCTTCCTGCTCCCATTTTATGAAGAAGCTCTATTGTGGATGAGTTCGTCGTGCTTGTCTGTGTGCTTACGGAAATGAACGCATCGGGAATTGCCTTTTTGATTTCATAGAATACACCCAGATCCGCAACTATAAGCGCATCGACTCCGATATCCCACAGCTCTTTTGCATATTCCACAATATCCCCGATCTCACGGCTTCTCGCCATAATGTTTACGGTGACATTTACCTGTGCTCCTCTTTCGTGTGCGTATTTAACACCTTCTCTTATTTCATCCATAGTGAAATTTCCCGCATTTGCACGCATACCAAACTGCTGCCCGCCGAGGTATACAACATCTGCGCCGAAATCCACCGCATATTTTAATTTTTCAAGATCGCCTGCCGGCGCCATAATTTTCATTTTTATTTCACCTCAGAAATAATATACACTATTTTTGCTTTTCAATCAACCATCTTTAAAATATACAGCAGTAAAAACTTTGAAATAAAATAATTTTGTGGTAAAATGGATGCATCTCAAAATAAAAGGACTGTAAAATGACAGAAATATTATTCGGCTTATACGCCGCAGATCAGGTTTACTGTGACAATCAAAACAGTGATTACTTTCTCGATGATACTGTTTTATGCCTTATACTTGACCTCGATGTCGGAAACATATCATCTCTGGACAGTGAACTCAATGGATTCGACTTTACCGGAGATATGATCAGAAATTTACCTGCTATAGAAGAACTGAAAAAAGCGAAGAAAGACGGTCATCACGTAAGAATATGGTTCTGCCCTGCGAACCCTTCGGAAATGATGTCTCTTATGTATCTTTGCTATGTGCTCAAAGACTCTGAATGCCCCGTGAGCTGTGTACAGATATCGAATACATTCGACCTGAACGGAATCGTTCTTAAAATCAATTCTACCGATGAAGCACCTGTTGAAATGCTGAGAGCAAAAAGAGCGCAGTCTGTTGTTATGTCAATGAATATGCGAAATTACTTCGCATCTGAATTCGAAAGAGTCAAAAATGAAAATTCACAACTTCGGACGCTGATTAACGAAAGAATGGTTAGTGTTCCGGAAAATTTCTTCGACGGATTTATTATGGACTCTGTAACAGATGAGTTTACACCGATAACACAAATAATCGGCTCTGTAACAAGAAAGGTCAGCGGGCTTAACGAAAGATTCATATATAACAGAATATTACAGCTCAAAGATGAAGACATACTTTCAATCCACAGTTTAAATTCCGGAAAATATTCCGAATTTGTTATGAGAAAAGGAGAAACAGACAATGCTTGAATTCCGCTACGACACACAGCTCCTCATTGAAGGAGTAAACCTCGATGAAGATGCCATCGCAGAATACATCACAAATAATTTTGTCGGTGACAGTCTGCTCGCGGTAGGAGGCGATACTCTTATCAAGATTCACTTTCACACAAACGAACCCTGGAAGATACTCGAATACTGCCGTACACTCGGAGAAATTTTCGACATCGTCGTTGAGGATATGGACAGACAATCAAGAGGACTGAAAGGATAAAAAACATAACATAAAAAAAAGCCCGGAAAACCGGGCTTTTTTAGTACTGTCAACTATTCTTCATCTTCCTCTTCTTCGTCATCTTCTTCATTTCCTGAGAGGTATTCTTTCATTCTCATAAGGAAAATAAGAGCTTCAAGGTCCATCATTACAGATGTATCAATAGCAACATCAAGATCAACTTCATCATCATCAATATTGATGTATACATTGATACCACCCTGACTTGCAAAGAAGCTTTCGAGTCCGCATACGGAGATATCCCAGATACGTACCTTGATGTCTTTGGAGAAGTATACCGCATCTTCGTATACGAGATCCATAAAGTCGCCTTCGTGTGCGTTTGTCACAGTCTTGATGGGTTTTGCTCCTGTGAGAGAGATTATATTCATTATGCCGTTTTCATAAATCGGACACTCAAGATCAACGAGGGCTTTTGCAACAGCAGACGCAACATATCTTGTGAGAGCATCGTTGAATGGCATTTCGCTGTCTTCAACAGCATCTTCGATCACATCCGTATCAAATTCGAGTTTACCGACAGATACCTGATTGAATTCGTCGAGAGAAGCGACATATTCCGTATATGCCTTTTCATACTGAGCTTCTTCATACTGCTGCATGAATTCTTCGAGTTTTGCATCGCTGTCTTCTTTTAATGCTTCCCATGATGCCTTTGCCGCAGCTTTTCTTTCCTGTGCTCTGAGTCTTGCCTTTTCGTCTTCCACAGCCTGCAGGAAAGCTTCCGTACATTCTGTCTGAGCTGCCTTCATTGCGAGCCATGAATTATACGCTGCTTTCATGCGATTTTCTCTGTTTACAGCCGCAGATGCTTCGTAATAATTGTCAATGAAAGCATTCGTTGCTTTTGTCTGTTCTGCTTTTGCTTTCTTCCAGTATGCATAAGCATCGTCTTTGCGTTTCTGAGCATTATATGCTGCAAGAAACTCGTTCGTTTTTTCCGTCTGAGTCGTCTTTGAACATTTCCATGCATCATATGCATTCTGTCTGCGTTTTTCTGCGGCTTTTCCGCTGAGGAATTCGTTCGCAAAGTCTGTCTGTGCTTCTTTTGCAGCTTTCCAGTCCAGCGTCGCCTGTGTTCTGCGTGACTCTCTTGCTTTTCCTGCGAGGAAAGCATTGAGTGCGTATGTCTGTTCCTGAGCAGCTTCCTGCCACTTGTTCTTTGCACAGCAACGACGGTCGAGTGCTTTTTTGCATGCGGCTTTTTCTTTACATTCGTCAAGATATGCACAAAGAAGGGCATCCTGAGACTCTTTCAGATCCTGCCATGCAGCGGCACTTCTGTTCTTTCTTTCAAGAACGAGAATATCGGAGTATCTCTGTGTAAGATCTTCTGATGTTTTAGCAACAGCATCGTTATAATCCTGCAGAATTTCATTATTATACGCTTCATTCTGCGCCTGTGCCGATAAAATATCCTTCGAACGGATGATTCCGTCTGCCTGAAGCTCTCCTACGTTTATACCCATCTGCTTCGCAAGCTTTCTTGCTGCCGGGGACATTCTTATTTTCTTACTCTTTTCCATTTCTCCACCTTATTCTGCTAAATCGATTATTCCATTAAGTATTTCATCTTTTCCGGGAACAAATGCCTCGAATAATTCGCCCGAATACGGAACGACTGCATCTTTTGCACATATGCGAAGTACATTTTCTTCCAGATAAAAGAATGCTTCGCTTTCCACTATACGGGAAATCACTTCCGCACAGATACCGAAACTCTTCGGTGCGTCCTGCACAACGATAACCCTGCCTGTTTTCATTACGGACTTTTCTATTGTTTTAATATCTACATCGGAAAGTGTCATCAGGTCTATAACTTCCGCAGACACGCCCTTCTGATAAGCTTCTTCCGCTGCATCGACAACCTTGCTCACAGCCTGTCCATAAGTTATGACTGTTACATCATTTCCTTCTCTTATAACCTTTGCGTTCCCTATTGTATAAGTATCGTCGTTTTGTTCAGCTGAATCCTTCAGCTTCTGCGTACAGATAAACACGAGTGTCGGCCTTTCATTTTCGTAAGCAGCCTTGATAACCCTTTTCACATCACCTGCACATGAAACACATACAACATCGAGTCCTCTTATCTGTGCAAATATACTCTCATATGCGAATACAGCTTCTGCACCTTTCTGCGCAGAGATGTCAAGTTCTGAAATAATAAGCATATCGCTTGAATACTGTCCGTTTGTGAGATAGTTGTTGATTGCGATCTTGTTGGCCAGAGTATCTGCCGCCTTGAGCATATATTCGCCTTTTACGCTCACAATCGGCTTTGCTCCGCTCATCGCAAGCCCGAGAGCCGCACCGAGAACGGAACTGATACTGTATGGTGTGTCAATTATTCTCTTGCGTGAAATATGATCCGACAGAAAATAACTTTCACCCCAGTTTCCGCCTGCACTCATATTCATACCCATAAGGATAGCTGAACTGTCACTGAGCATGATGTCTTTTATTGCATCCTGCAATGCTGAAATATATTCTACCTGCATCACACTACCTCCGAATCTGAAATTTCGATGCCCATTGAACCGAGAACTCTGTCCAGAGCACTTTCAACTTCTGCCTTTGCTTTTTCCTTTATGGCTGTAAGCTCAGATTTGTTGAGAAGACCTTTTTCAAGGATATATTCCGAAAATGCATTTATCGGATCATCAATGAGTGCATTGTTTATATCTTCCTGCTTCATATATGATGTATCTTCACCATATACGGAAGCATACCTTACATTTGTCTTTGCTTCGATAATGACAGGGCCGTTTTTAATGGTGTAGTCTCTCACGGTCTTTACAGCATTATATATTCCGACAGGATCGTTACCCTTGAGCATTATCGCCTTTACATTAAAGCCGTTTGCCCTGATTGCAATATCTTCGCAGTCGATAACCCCTTTTGTCTGCATCTTTCCTGCGTAACCATTGTTCTCAATGAAGAAGATGATAGGAAGTTCATACACACCTGCCATATTCAGAGCTTCGTAGAATGTTCCGTCACAGCAGGCTCCGTCACCTGCAAAACATACAACCACACTGTTTTCACCCTGAAGCTTTTTCGCCATTGCAGCACCGACAGCTACCGAGAACTGACTTGCGGGAAGTCTCGTTGAACCGAAGAAATTTACTCCGCTGTCACAATATGACGACAGTCCGCTCTTTCCGCCGAGATATCCGTCAGTACCTCCGAGAAGTTCTGTGAACATATCTTCGATCTCACATTCGCACCCTATAAGGACAGATGTATTTCTGTGACCCGCAAATATGGCATCATCCTCCGAAAGAGCTGCCACAGCGCTAACAACACCTTCCGAACCGCAACATAAATACATAGGAGCAGTTACGATATTCATTTCCGAAAGCATTGCTGCCTGTTTTTCGAAAAAGCGTGTCGTGAGCATTTTATAATATACCTGGATCATTGTCTGATTATCCATACTTCCTCCAAACGACCTTAAAAACTGTATTCTTTCCAATTATAACACATATCACAGAGTAAAATAAAGAATATACACAAATATATTAAAAAGTAGCTTTAATATG
The DNA here is from genome assembly GCA_015058295.1 of Anaerofustis stercorihominis. Taxonomy (GTDB): domain Bacteria; phylum Bacillota; class Clostridia; order Eubacteriales; family Anaerofustaceae; genus SVCP01. The sequence continues at coordinate 39,939 of SVCP01000008.1, read as the reverse complement.
TTTATATTTCAACTTACTCATGTGTTTCAGCACCCCGGATACATAAATGCAGAAATTTGCAGTATAATCATCCGGCTGCGTTATTTTTCTGCATCGCATCCTCATTGCATATATAATATACGTAGTCTGTGGATTCATACAATTCTTTGTCCTTTATTTTACTGTAAAATGTTACTGCGCATGATTGCCCTTCACCCTCGCCCATACCGATAGCGACGTTTCCGTCGAGCATACTGCCACCTATACCGGGATATTGGACTATGAAACCTGTCGCCCTGTCGGAAGGATCTTTTGAAAAAGCATATGACCAGTCTGTGAGCTCCCTTACGGTATATCTTCCCGGCTTTATCCCTATGATGGACGTTTTTTCCACGTCTGAATCTCCGAGGAAGTTCAGAACTTCATAAAAAATCTCACCTTCGTCGCTTTCTATCTCATAAACAAAGCTCATTCCTTTGAGAGCCTCCGGATCACATCCCGAAATATATTTGTAAATGTGCAGATCAAACCTTGCTGTTCCCGTATGAAAATCATAGCCGATGCACTGTTCATCACTTAAATTTACGACAGTGGAAGAAGATGTGAACTCTTCTTCACCGATAAATATGCGGATCTGGTAGCACTTTTGATTAGTTTCAGAGAGTACATCTATGATCTCATTATATTCACATTTGTAAACAGGCTCGTCTACTATAAATTCTGTATCTCTCGCAACCTTTACTCCGCTATGATGCCATGTTTTGCTCTGAAGACCGTCTATAGCCACCACGGTCTCTCCTTCAGCAACCTTTACATTCACACATTCCACATACGGGTAGAACACATTTATTCCGGCAGTTCCTGTGAAGATCATATCTTCCGTATCTTCACCTTCATTGTCACCTGCAGATACAGATACGGATACATTAATAAGCTTATCTTCAAGTATATGTTCTATTTTTTCATCAAAAACAAATACTTCACCTTTTTCCACTGCATATTCGATAAGTACATTTTCTCCGTTGTCATCTGTATACCCGAATGTATAACATATTTCTGTTTCTGCGTTATTTATTCCGTCAGGAATAAAGTCTGTCATCTTCATCAGAACATCCGAAAAAAGGACGTTTCCTGTCGCATAAGCATTCAGTTCCACAGATTGAAGCTCGTATACAGACGGTTCATTTTCATCTGCAACCGAAACTGCATCAGACGCATACGCATTACCGACTATCAGGATAATCATGCTCAATATTGTTATCAACAAAAAATGCTTATTGATTTTTCTTTCTATCCTCATTTTTATTCACCGCTTTCCGATACATAGACTAACATATATATTACCACAAATATCGTATACTTGCGACTCTTTTTTGCAATTCATGTGTTTTTCACGGATTTACAGACAACACGCCTTCATGTATACACTTGATTTTACCCTGTTTCTTCGCTATAATATAACAAGTTTCGGAGGTGTATATGCTATATTTCATCATAAACCCCGCATCCGGCAAAAACAAAGCGAAAAAAGCTGAAAAAGTTATAAAAGGAGAACTCAACAAACGGCAGATACCATACACCATTGTACATACGCAGTACGAACAGCACGCAACATACCTTGCGAAAAAGCTGTCTATGCACACCGACTGCGAGGCTGTCATTGCTGTCGGAGGAGACGGAACAATTCATGAAATCATAAACGGCATGGATTTTTCGGTTCCTCTCGGAATAGTCCCCGCAGGTACGGGAAACGACTTTGCAAAAGCTGCATCCATCCCGACGGACACGCTTTCAGCACTTGAAATTATCCTTTCGGGCGTAACCACTCCCACAGACCTGATGAATGTCGGCGGAGAATACTGCCTGAATGTTGCAGGCTGTGGATTTGATGTGGAAGTCCTTGAAGGGGAAACATTCTTCAGAAAGATATTCCATAACAGGCTGGGATATTATATATCTCTCATAAAGACTCTTTTACTGTATCACAGATACGATATTACAGTCACAATAGATGGAATTGAGTATTCGGCACCGTCGTTTATCGCAGCCGCCGCAAACGGAATCTTTATAGGCGGAGGAATGCCCGTATCTCCCGACTCATCACCATTTGACGGAGTTATGGACATCGTGCTCATAAAAAGAGTGCCGAGAATAAAACTGCCGTTTTTACTCATAAGCTTCCTCAGGGGAAATCTGCTGAGACATCACAAATATGTCAGCACATATAAATGCACGGAAGCTGAAATAAAAATCTCTCCCGAATCAAAAATGGAACTTGACGGAAAGATAACAAATATTCTCCCGACGAAGATCACCCTCCTTCCGGGAAAGATAAAACTACTTACAGGACATAAATATGAGACTCAGAAGAAAGAAAAACCTGGATCAAAGGCTTGAATTTTCACAGGAATACCTGATTAAGATCAACAACACGACAGTAAATCCTTATGATGAGCCTGAGACCGACGAATCAAAGACAACAAAAGAACTTTTCGGAAACGACAATCCGACGCATCTTGAGATCGGTTGCGGAAAAGGACAGTTTATCCTTGAGCTGGCAAGTCGAAATCCCGACATAAATTATATTGCTGTGGAGTTACAGCCCAGTGTTATCGTGGATGCTGTAAAGAAGATTGCGGAAGACGACATCAGAAATGTAAAATTTATTCTCTCCGGAGCGGAATATCTCCTCAGATACTTAAAACCGGGAAGCATTGAGAGAATTTACCTTAATTTTTCTACTCCGTTTCCAAAGAAATCTCAGAAGAATAAGCGCCTCACATACTGGCGGTACCTTGAGATGTATAAAAAACTGATGGTGCCCGGAGGAGAGATACATCAGAAAACGGACAATATGCATTTCTTTGAATTCTCTCTCGAAGAATACTCAAAATGCGATTATCTGATCAGAAATATTTCCCTCGACCTGCATAACTCAGACTTCGAAGGAAACATCGTAACGGAATACGAAAAGAAATTCGCATCGCAGGGTATGCCTATATACAGGGTTGAGGCTGTAGTCAAATAATAAGACAATACAACAAAACCGACGGATATCCGTCGGTTTTATATTATTGATATGCAATATCAAATTCTGTGGTAACACCGGCAGGCTTTATAAGATAATCAATAAAGCAATACCTGAAACTCCCGCTCATTCCGGCTGTCTTGTCCATACTGTCAACAGGAACGAATCCCATATTTATTTTTACAAAGACTTCCTTTTCAGAATCAATATATTCAGTACGAAAACTCTCATCAAAAGTGTGTACAGTGATGTCATCTGCGTTTTTATTAAAGGTAAGCCCTGTTTCGCTGATAAGCCTTTCAAACACTTCTTTTGCGTTTTCAACAGCAACGGATACGAACTCTTCCATTTTATCATCATTACGATAATATCCGGCAGGTGCCATCAAATCAATATTTGCAAGCATACATACGAGTTCATCGTCTTTATTGAAATAATATTTTTCAATGAGACTACCGCCGTATTTTCTGTGCGTTTCATAAACAGCAAGTGCATCATATCCCATTTCCTCGAAAGATTGCACTCTCCTTCCTTTCAGGGCATTTCTAACTTCCTGCTTTGATATACCAAGATCGATATCAACCAAAGGAAAATACTCTGTTTCCGACGGATATGTCAGTATCGCATCTTCCCGACAGGAACATAGGCAAATCATCAACAATATACATAAGATCAATGATATATATTTTCTCATATAATCCTCCTGAAAATAATTCTTTGTGTTATTACAATATCCCCCCGTAAACCATAGACACAGATCTGTTTTTCACCTATATTTTATATCACAATCAAATATTACGTCAAGCAATTAAATGAAGCATTAATTTTTACACAGATAGCTTATTCACTGAAATAAAAAAGCATTACCCCGGGGCAATGCTGAATATTCGCTACGCTGTCAGAAACAGAATAAAGTAAAACACGAATATAAGTGCAAACAGCACAGCAATCAGTTTAAGCAGTTTTCTCATTATTGTACCTCCGTATTGTTGTTCTGTTCACTGCTTTGTATATCTGTGTCGGCATCCGCATCTGATGAAGGAGTACCGTATGTAAATGTGACAGTATATTCCTCGGGATCATATGCCTGGGCAAAGAATCCTCGCAGGATGATTTCGGCGTTTGTTTTTGCATTGTCGAAAATGCCGTTTTCTACAGCAGACTTTTCCGCATTCTGACGGAGTTTGTTGAGCGCTTCGTTGTTTTCTTCGAGGCTGATACGTTTGAATGCGCTTTCTTTTTCATAATACATCTTGAAAGTTTCCGTTTTCAGCTCGTTGCTCATTACTTTCGGCTCCGGCATAATTACTTCAATGACATTATCCGTAACAATATACTCTATCTGCGAAAAGTCAAAACCCGCCTTTATAACAACATCATAGCTGTATATGTATTTCGTCTGGGTGAACGGAATCTTTATGCCGAAAAGCTCCCTTGAAGAATCCGTGATATTCACTTCCGTACAGATAGCTTCCTGGGTAACGAGTTCTCCGATATTTTCAAAACTGAGCTGCTTCGTTTCGCTTTCGCTCACAACGCCGCCTCCAATAGGCTGATCAAGTTCGGGAATGTCTTTCTGCCCCATCACATAGGAACCGAAACACAACAGTCCTACAACAATTACAAGAATCATCGTCCTGAAAGCAGACGATATTGCTCCGGGTCGCTTTTTTTCTTTATGTTCGCTCATTATTTTAATTTCCTTTTTGTTCAAAGATTAATTTATATGATAATTATACAACAAAAAAGGTCAAAATACAACAAAAACAGCACCCGACATAACATAATCCGGATGCTGTATGTATCAGCTTGATGCCTGTGCAGCATTGATTATATCTACAGCAAGGAGAATTCCAAGACAGTACAGTTCATCGGAAACATCGTATATTTCAATGGCATAGCTGTCACCCCAGGTGAACCATTCTTTTTCGACCGTTGCAACAAGCTTGTCACCGCATGTGATCTCATAGTTATGAGCACCGAAATCTCCCTGCACATACCAGTCAAGACCTTCTGCATAAAACGACGGGACGAACAGCGTAAATTCCCTGTTTACCGTAAACAGTACATCTCCGTCTTCCCTGTCGCAAATGTCCACTTTCGGCAAAAATGCAAAGGGCTTCTGCGCAAGATACATTATCTCTTCATTGCCCCTTGCCATATCATATACATGCAGTCGTTTTCCGAGAGTGAAAATTTCTCCATCAACACGATATCTGTCAGTTCCGTTTTCATCCTTTACGAAAAACTCATCCCAGAAAGAAACTTTCTGTTTAATATAAAGCTTCATAAATCACCTCACTCATTAAAATATGCCGTAACGAGATCTGTGATACTCTTCTGGTCCTTTCCGGCCATAGTTTCCATAGATGAGTGCATAGCAAGTATCGCAACTCCGATATCTACCGCTCTCATAGCCATTGCAGAGCTTGCCAGAGCACCGATTGTACTTCCACCTGTCTTGTCCGCACGGTTCATAAACATCTGATACTCTATGCCGTTTTTTTCGCACAGAGATGCGATGATCCCGACACTCTTCGGGTCTGTGGGATATTTCTGGTTGTAGTTCATCTTGATGACCACGCCTCCGCCTAATTTTGCGTTGACAGTAGGATCCGTCAGAGAGGCTTTGTTCGGGTGTACGCCATGGGCAACATCGCAGGAAAGAAGCATTCCTCCCATAAGCATATTCAGATATTCTTCACGGTTCATTCCCAGAGACGAAGCGATTTTTTCCGTAATGAACATATTCAGGGCGCCGTCCGCACCTTGCTTTGTCTTGCTGCCGATCTCCTCGTGGTCATAAAGGGCAATAAGGTTTATGCCGGCTTTTCGTTCCGAATTCACAATGCCTTCCACGCAGGCAATGACGGATGTTACGTTATCCAGCGCCTTTGCAATAACAAACTCATCATCAATTCCCGCAACTGTAGCCCTCTCGGCATTGTATGCACAAAGGTCATAACTTACGAGGTCTGATTTATCCACTCCGAGTTTACATGCGATCTTTTCCGTAAGATAATTTTCGTCTATTTCTTTTCCGTCGAGAGCACAGACCGGCATCATATCGTTAAATGCATTGATTTCCACACCGCTGTTTACATTTCTGTTCAGGTGAATGGCAAGGTTGGGAATTATCATCACAGGTTTTCCGAAATCAAAGAGGATTTCCTTCACCTCAAAAGGTTTTTCTCCTTTAACGCAGACGATACCGGCAATACCGAGAGGACGGTCAAGCCATGTTGAGTATATAGCACCACCGTAAGGTTCTATATTAAGCTTCACAGCACCTGCACTTTTCATAATTGGGTTCGGTTTTATTCTGAAGCAGGGAAAATCCGTATGAGCCGCAGCAATACGGAGCATTCCGTTTTTATAATCTTCTCCAACTGTAAATGCATACAAACTGGATGAGTAGCAGTCCGTATAATATTTTCCACCCGGAGTTATATTCCAGCATTCATCGAGTTTCAGTTCTTCAAAACCTGCATTTTTCAGTATATTTTTCACATATTCCGTCGTATGGTACGGTGAGAGGGCATTATCAAGATAGTTTTTCAATATTCCGAGCATATTTTCCTCCAAAATAAATGTCGTTTTTTATATTCTAACACAAAATCAGAGGAGAATACAAAAAAGTTCACCGGCTGATAAATTCGATTTGTTTTTGTAAGCCCCGCCGCAGGCAGCATGAGCCGAAGTCTCCGACTTCGGCTCATGCACTCAAAGGCTCCGCCTTTGAGCAGGAAGCCGCAAGGGCGGCTTCCGCCTGCGGCGGGGCACTGGCTATAAACAACTCTATTCCATATCAGCAAAACGATACCCGACACCTATCTTTGTGAAAATATATTCCGGATTAGACGGATCCTTCTCTATTTTTCTGCGAAGATTTGCAAGACACACCCTTATGGTCTTGACATCTCCCATGTGTTCATATCCCCATACCTGCTTGTTTATCTGAGAATATGTGACCACCTTTCCGCAATTTTCCACAAGAAAAACGAGAAGCTTATATTCAAGCGGAGTCAGATGAATTTCCTCCCCGCGGAGAAATATTCTCTGTCTGTCAGTATCTACTGTCAACTCTCCGAATTCATAAATGCTTACAGGGGTGCTGTCTGCAGAATTTTTCGTTTCAACTCCGACAAATCTTTCCATAACCCTGATCCTTGCGAGAAACTCGCCCATAGCAAATGGCTTTGTTACATAATCATTGGCACCGCTGTCAAGTGCAAGTATCTTATCACTTTCCATTTCACGGGCAGAAACAACAAGAATAGGGATTTCAGATATCTTTCTTATTTCTTCGATAATTTCATTTCCGTCCATATCGGGAAGTCCCAGATCAAGAACAATTATATCCGGATTGCCTGTACAGAATTCAAGTATTCCTTTCTTTCCGCTTTCCGCAATGCTGACCTTGTAATCCTTTGCTCTTAGTGCCAGGGACATAAAATTTGAAATTTTGTTGTCATCTTCGATAAGCAAAATATGTATATTGTCTTTCATTATGATTCCTCCTCACATGGCAATACTACTCTGAAAAGTGCTCCGCCTTCGGGTTTGTTGCCGGCAGTTATAACTCCATCGTGAGCGTTGACAATAGCACGGCATATTGACAAACCGAGGCCGACTCCTCTGCCCTTGTCTGATGTCTTGCTCTGCAATGTAACAAATCCGTCAAACAATGTGTCTATAATACTCTCATCAATACCTTCACCGTCATCACTGACTTCAAAAACAATATTTTTCCCATCTTTGTATGCTGTAAATAATATATAGGAACAACTAACCGAATGTTTAAATGCATTGTCAAGAAGATTTATAAGTACCTGCTCGAACATCTGCGCATCAACATTCACAAACAGCAGATCCCCCGGAAACTTCACTTTCAGCATTTCCTTTGCCTGAGAAGGATAAACACGGGATATTCTCATCACCGCCTGACTCATCAGATCATCGACTGTCTCCAGTTCACGGCGCAAAGCAAACGATTTATCATTCACCCTCGTCATATTGAGGATATTCTGCACAGTCATTATTAGCCATTCCGATTGCTCCATTATGTCACCTGCAAGCCGGATTATCTCATCATCTTCAAGTTCATAAAAATTTTCAACGATAAGCGTTCCCGCACCGAGAATTCCTGTAAGCGGTGTCCTCAGATCATGGGAAATACTCCGAAGAAGAGTACTCTTCAGATGCTCCGATTCCATTTCGAGCTTTATTTTTTCTCTTTCCGTATAGATTGATTCCCTGTCCAGAACAAGTCCCATCTGATATACAACGGCACTTATCAGTTTGTCATCATCTTCCATGACAGACCTTTCGTCTGTGTAAAGCTTTATAAGACCGAGCCTGGTCGTTCTTCCGTTTATGGGAAGGACATAACATTTGACCGACGGACGGTATTCTGTCCATTCAGGCGAATAAACCTTGTCTCCGAGCGTTACTTCACAATAATATCCCGTGTGGTCCGTAATAAAATTCATGGCATTATCAACTATGTCGTCAACACCCGTAAGGTTTACAAAACTCTCCGTTATCTCATACATCAGTTGCGCAGTAAGTTCATTCTGTTTGGCGATTGTGCTCTGATGCTTGTATTTTGATGTCATGACACCACCTATAAGAGCTGTGATGAAGAAAAATCCCAGCATGATGAGATCCTGCACATCATACACCATCATAGTAAATAACGGATATGTAAAGAAATAGTTAAAAGACAATAATCCCAGAACTGCTGTTATTAATCCGTAAGCAATATATCCTTTACTCACGACGGTACTCAGAAGCACGGCGATAAGATAAAGCATAATAAGATTATCATCTTCCACACCAAGTTTTGACAGTCCCGAAGAAAGAATTGTTGCCACGACGACTATACCGATTACGGAAATCATACATATCATATGTTCATGCAGTTTACTTTTTCCATTCATAAAACATACTCTCCTCATAAATATTTTACCACAGCAAAAATATTTTTTATTAAATTATGATAAATACTTATGAAATCCTTATATCGTGTAAGTTTTATATAGTCCGCCCCGCCGCAGGCAGCGAAAAAGCAAAGTTCATTGAACTTTGCTTTTTCGCACTCAAAGGCTCCGCCTTTGAGCAGGAAGCAGCGCTGCTGCTTCCGCCTGCGGCGGGGCATAAAAAAAGCCGCTTTTACACGGCATATAATTCTATAGTTTTATTTTTTTCGCATAATCCCTTGCCCAGAGATCAATTTCCATAAGCTGTTCTATTGAAGAAACTTCCTCAATACTGTGAGCATTCATACACTCTCCGACAACCTCCGCTATCTGCAAAAATCCGATATCTTCACTGAGGAATCTTTCAACGGCGATCTCATTGGCAGCATTCATCACAGTAGGAAGCGTTCCGCCAAGTTCAACAGCCTTATAAGCCAGTGAAAGACATTCGAATGTTTCCGTGTCGGGATGCCCGAAAGTCAGGTTCATGCCCGCCGAAAAATCAAGTGGAGCAATACTGCAGGGAATCCTCTCGGGAGCCGTCAATGCATATTGTATGGCAAGCCGCATATCAGGAACAGACAGCTGCGCAATAACGGAGTTGTCCGCAAACTCAACTGCCGAATGAACTATGCTCTGAGGATGAACGAGTACTTCTATCTGTGAAACGTCCACCCCGAAAAGCCATTTTGCTTCGATTACTTCAAGTCCCTTGTTCATGAGTGTTGCGGAATCTATGGTTATTTTTCTTCCCATACTCCATGTAGGGTGTTTCAGAGCATCGGCAGGTTTTACATTTTTGAGTTCCTCCCTCTTTCTTCCCCTGAAAGAACCTCCTGAAGCTGTGAGGAGAATTCTTTTTATTGCGTTGTCAGTACCGTTTATGCACTGAAAAATCGCACTGTGCTCACTGTCAACAGGCAGGAGTTTTACTCCGTTTTTCTTTATTTCTTCCGTGATCAGACTTCCTGCGGAAACAAGAGTTTCCTTGTTTGCAAGCGCAATATCCTTTCCTGCTTTTATGGCTTCAAATGTAGGAAGCATGCCCACATTACCAACCACCGCCGTAAGTACACAATCCGCTTTATCCATTGTGGAGGCTTCCACAAGTCCGCTCATTCCGCAGAGAACTTTTATATTCGTATCTGAAAGCTTTATCCTGAGTTCTTTTGCCGCATCTTCGTCCATTACCGAGACAACTTCCGGCATAAACTCTCTCGCCTGTTCTTCAAGAAGCGTAATATTTGAGTTTGCTGTGAGGGCAACAGCCTTCATTTCTTTGTTGTTTCTTATTACATCAAGGGTCTGCCTTCCCACAGAACCTGTGGAACCGAGTACAGATATATGTTTTTTCATAATGATCACTCCTGTAAATATGCTGCAAGATCCGCTGTGTATTGTATGCTTCCGTCTTCGAATATCCAATATGCCTTTATTTCAAGCCCGGGATGTTTTTCAATAAATCCGAGAGCATCTTCGTAGCTTATGGTAAAGAAATATGTGGAAAGAACATCTGCCATACCACTGTCGTCACACCAGATACTGACGCCTCTCATTCCGACAGAAGGCATAAGAGTGTCTTTATCTATAATATGATGATATTTTACTCCGTCAACCACGAAATATCTCTGATAATCTCCGCTTGTAGCAAGTGCACCTTTGTCCGCGCAGACAACCGCAAGAGGCGAATCCGCATACTGTGTGTCCGGATTCTGTATTCCGACATTCCAGCCTGTGCTTTTTCCGTCATCGCGCGCACCGAGAACTTTCACGTTTCCGCCAACGCTTAAAAAACCGCTGTCAAAACCTTTATTTATGATATATTCATATGCCCTTTCAGTAGCATATCCTTTTGCTACTGCACCAACGTCAAGACTTGTTTGAGGATCTGTTATATATACTGTATTATTGTCTTCATCTATTACAATACACTCAATATCCGTATGGAGGCTTGCCGCCCTAAGATCATCCATATCGGGAATCTCCGGATATGCCGTCGTCTGCATGCTTTGTCTTGCATCGTGCCACAGAGAAAGCACACTTCCCATAGCCACGTTTACATTCCCGTCCGTAAGATAATAAGCATCCTTACAGAATTTAAGAAGATCTATTATTTTTTTGTCTACTTTTACAGGAGCAACACCCGCGTTATCGTTTATGGTCTTAATGTTGTTTATACCGTCGTAATCATTGTATATGTCATACAGCCTGTGGTACTGAGTCAGTATCTCAACAACTTCACCTGCCAGAGCATCAAATTCTTTCCTGCTCTGAGAATATGTGCATATCTGAACAAATGTATCGAATACTCCCGTATAGTTTGCGTTATACATTTTTTCCGACGAACACGAACATAATGATAAGACTGTGAATATTACGAGCAATAAACATAGTATCCGTTTTATCTTTTTCATATTTACCTCAACATTATATCAATACTGCTATCTTCACCGGCAGGAATACTTATTACTACTTTATTCGGAAGACAAACCGCTGTCTGCCCGCCCATGGAAATAAAGCCGGCATTCACACATACTTTATCAAAACAGTCGGACTCATGAAAAGCTATCTTTCCGTCCCGGACCTCATAGCTGACATTCACCCCGTCGAGTTCGTATATCCCGTTATCCGTCGTCAGAAGATTTACTGTCTCTGTAAGAACACCGTCGACAGTTATTTCAGCGATGCCGGTCTGCGTATCTGAGTTTCCGAAAATATAAAATGCACCCGCAACCAGAAGCAGAATGATTATGGCAATAATATCTTTTTTCTTAAAGAAAGAGCCTTCTTTCATAACCCCTCCCCTTTGCTTGTTATTTAAATTCAGAATATCATCGGCACTATGCCATAAAAGAGCATTCCCAGCGCCATACTCAAAAATACAATGAACACAGGATGAATCTTCGGGAATTTCTTGTAGAAAGCAAATGCCACGGTAAAGATTCCCAGAGATACAAAGTTCAGTCCTTCTGCCGTGAGGAACGCGGCTTCCGCAATGGAAAACGCCGCAACACCGATAAGCCCCACCACAACAGGACGGATTCCGTACAGAACCGCCTTTACCCTTCTGTCCTGAGCGAATGTGGCGAAGAACTTTGCGATGATGAGTATGATTATGAACGAAGGCAGCACTACCCCGAGAGTGGAGCAGACCGCCCCGAAGAATCCGCCTGTTTCCGCGCCGATGAATGTGGCCATATTTACGGCAAAAGGTCCGGGAGTGGATTCGCTCACTGCGATGAAGTCAATGACTGTCTCAATGCTTGCCCAGCCTTTGGTTGTGACCTCATCCTGCATCATGGGGATCATTGCATATCCGCCGCCGATGGTGAAAAGCCCTATTTTGAAGAATGTAAGGAAGAGATCAAGATAAACGTTCATTTATTTGTCCTCCTTTGCATACTCTTTGCCTTCCGGGCAGAAAAATGTCCTGTAGACATATCCGAGGATTCCGCCGGTGATTATTATATATACTGCCTTTATTCCCGCAAGTGCGGAAGCGAGTATCGCACACACCAGAAGAGCCATATGAAACGCCTTTCTGTCCAGCGCTTTGAAAAGTTTTGTGAACGACTTGATAAGAAGTACACATACCCCGGCCTTTATACCTCTGAATGCATAATCCACCCACACATTCTGTCTGAATGCGATATATACTCCGCTCAGAGCAAGTATTATAAGAAATGACGGCAAAACAACCCCGAGTGTAGCTGCGGCACTTCCCCAGAAACCACCCACGTTATATCCGACGAATGTGGCACTGTTTACTGCGAGAACTCCGGGAGTACTTTCTGCGATGGCAAGAAGATCAATTATATCCTCGTCCTTTATCCAGCCGCGGTTTTCCACAGCTTCTTTCTGAATAATGGGGATCATTGCATACCCTCCGCCAAAGGTAAATGCACCTATGCGGAAAAATGTCGTAAATAACTGTACATATATATTGTCTTTGAGTGACATAAAAAACCTCCGGATAATATCTTTATGATTATAACACGGATGAAGAGATATTGTAACACAATGTGAGTAATTAACATAAATAAAAGACATAAAATATTCACACATATATCCGAAAAAGATGAAATATCCTGCGGATATTTTCATTTTCGTTACATCTATGTCAAAACTTTTCACAAAATTGAGTTTTTTAAAGTAAAAATGTTCATTTTTGCTTGCAAATTCCCGTGCTTTGGTGTATCATAATGAAAAATTATGAATTTTTAAAACTCAAAATTTTCATAAGACAAAACAGGAGGGAAAAAATGAAACTCAAAAAAACCATTTCAATCATTCTCGTGGTACTTCTCATGTTCTCTTTCGCAGCTTGCGGAGGCGGAGATGACAAAGTAACAGCAGTAAAATTCGCATCAGGCGGATCATCAGGTACATACTACGCATTCTGCTCAGGTATCGCACCGATCCTCAAAGACAAGACAGGTATCGAAGTTACTGTAGAAGCTACAGGTGCTTCAAAAGCTAACCTTCAGCTTATCGAAACAGGCGAAGTTGACCTTGCTATCGTACAGAACGACGTAATGAGCTACGCTGCAAACGGTGTTGACCTTTTCGCAACAGAAGGCAAACTCACAAAATTCTCTGCAGTAGCAGCTATCTATGCTGAAGTATGCCAGATCGTTGCAAACCCGAAAGCAGGCATCACATCAGTAGCTGACCTCAAAGGTAAAAAAGTTTCTGTAGGCGACGCAGGAAGCGGTGTTGAATTCAACGCTAAACAGATCCTCGAAGCTTATGACATCACATTCGATGACATCGCTAAACAGAACCTCTCATTCGCAGACAGTGCTGAAGCTCTCAAAAACGGCCAGATCGATGCTTTCTTCTGCACAGCAGGCGCACCGACAACAGCTATCATGGACCTTGCAACAACAAACGAAATCGCTGTTCTTTCTATAGATGATGCTCATGCTAAGATCCTCATGGACAAATATCCGTACTACACACAGTACGAAATCCCGGCTGACACATACGACGGAATTCCGGCAGCTATGACAGTTGCAGTAAAAGCTACAATCGTTGCAAGCAACGACCTCAGCGAAGATGCAGTTTACAACATCACAAAGACTCTCTTTGAAGCAAAAGATGAAATCATCGTTGCTCACGCTAAAGGTAAAGAAATCGATACAAAATACGCTGTAGAAGGTATCGACGTAGCATTCCACCCGGGCGCTGAAAAATACTTCAAAGAAATCGGAGCAAAATAAGTTTTTACTTTGACATACGGTAAAAATGAAAAAAAACAAGATAATTCTTGCAGCCACAATGCTCATCTTTGTGGCTGCATTATTGTTAAGCAGGAGCAGTTATCTCGTTCTGAGCGATACTGATACCGGGAAAATATATCAGAAGTTCGGAACAGATGAAGTCGTCACATTTGAAATAGAATTTATCCATTCCGTAAACAAAACACCTGTTGCGGATATTTACACAATTGAAGATGAAACTATAATCCTCTCTGCCACACGCTACCGTGGATTCGGTGCGGGAGTTCCCACGGAACTTGAAGGCGAACAGGTACTGACATACGACAATGAGGGAAACATGATCATCACAGGCTACGATCTCAAACTTGAGAATGTTCATTATATAGTGGGCACTGTATATGATCATATCCTTAAAATAAATGAAAAAGAAACCATCAATCTCACACAGCTGTGCGGAAAAAATGCAAACGTAACGTTTGAAGTAAAAAACCTTTTCCCATGGCAATAAGGAGGCAATATGTCGAATTTAACAACAGAAAATACTCATGAAGAAATCAACATTGAAGAGCTCATGAGCGAGTTCGACCGTGACAGTAACACCCGTCATTTTACGGGAATGTACAAACATTGCATCACAGGTCTTCTCGTAGGATTCGCTCTTCTCATCTTTGCAATGACGCTCTTTATCACTCCGCCGGAACAGGTAAGACGAAGCATCTTCCTCGGATGCATTATCTTTATTGTATTCCTTCTTTATCCGGTGACAAAAAAATCTAATAAAAGAGTAAATTATATCCCAATATACGACATTATTCTTGCCGTAGTCGGCGCAGCCGCATACTTCTATTTTGCAATAAACTTCGAAGCTATCGTAAACAGAGCTATTATGATCAATAATACAGACAAGATCGTCGCAATTATCGGTATCGTAATTCTCGTGGAAGCATGCAGACGAGTATCGGGTATTCCGATTCTTATCGTTGCGGGACTCTTTGTAGGATATGCGTTCACACAGGGTTATTCTCTTCACAGAGTAATTCACCAGCTTTACTACACAACAAACGGGATCATCGGTACTCCCCTCGGAGTATGCGCTACATTTATCGCCCTGTTTATCAGCCTCGGATCATTCCTTGAACAGACAAACATCGGTATGTTCTTTATTGATCTTGCAAACTCCATTGCAGGAAGCGCAACAGGCGGTCCGGCGAAGGTTGCCGTAATCACAAGCGCATTCGAAGGCATGTATTCCGGTTCTTCCGTTGCAAATACAGTAGGAAGCGGAAGTATCACTATCCCCATCATGAAAGATATCGGCTATAAACCGGAATTCGCAGCAGCAGTTGAAGCGGCAGCATCAACAGGCGGACAGATCATGCCTCCGATCATGGGTGCGGCAGCATTCCTTATGGCGGAAATCACAAACACTCCGTATTCAACCATCGTTACAATAGCCATTCTTCCGGCTATACTGTACTTTACGGGTATATTCCTTATGATCCACTTTGAGGCGAAAAAGCTCGGTCTTAAAGGTCTTCCGAAAGACACTCTTCCGAATTTCTTCAAGCTTATAATCACAAAGGGATATCTGCTCCTTCCAATTGTTGTACTCGTAGTTCTTATGAACATCGGTTACACTCCGGCTTATGCAGCCTGCTTTGCTATACTTACATCAATCATCGTAAGTATGTTTAACAAGGATACTCGACTCACACCGTCAAAACTCATTGACGCTCTTGCAGGAGGAACAAAAAACACTCTCAGTGTTGCTGTTGCGTGTGCGATTTCAGGTGTTGTTGTTGGTATCGTTACACTCACAGGCCTCGGACAGACACTTGTAGGAATTCTTATGGGCGTTGCTGAAAACAGCATCTTCCTGGCTCTCTTCTTCACAATGATCGCCTGCATCGTTATCGGCATGGGCATTCCGACAACAGCCACATACGTCATCATGGCAACTGTAACAGCTCCTATCCTCGTAAAAATGGGAATTCCCACACTTGCGGCACATATGTTCGTATTCTACTTCGGTATTGTTGCAGACATAACACCGCCTGTAGCCCTCGCAGCATATGCAGGTGCGGCTATCGCAAAATCGAATCCGCTGAAAACAGGTGCTACGGCAACAAGACTTGCGATCACAGCGTTCATTATCCCGTACATCTTTGCAATGAATCCGGCAATGCTGTTCATTGATACAACATTCCTTGAAGTTGTTCAGATCGTCATCACATCAATTATCGGAACAACAGGCGTTGCTGTTGCAATGGAAGGCTACGGTCTTGCTCCTGCAGGCTGGCTCGAAAGGATCATCATCGGTGTCGGTGGCCTTATGCTCGTATGGCCGGGCAATCTTACAGACGTTATCGGCTGTGTATGCGTAGGTGTTGTATTCGCTTATCAGTATATCAAACTTAAAAAGACAAAAGAAACTGCTTAAAAAAAGCTATTTTTACGATCCCCGCAGATCACGCGGGGATCATTCACTTACGAAAGGATTAAATTTTCTGAAAAAAAGTATTGACAAATATACCATGCGCTGATATAATATAAGCACAATCAAACAATGAGTAAAAGGAATGCGGTTAACATCCGCAACAGCTCTCTCGCTACCGTAAGGCTTCGGCTGAGTCGGAAACTTTAGCTCATCAGATGTCGTTCGCTTCGGGGGAAGTTTGGATATGAGTGGATGATGATACAGGTATCGTCTTTTTTTAAACTCAAAATTGGTATAACCAGCCCCTGAGCGGAAGTTCAGGGGCTTTTTTAATACGATATTCAGCATGATAAGTGCTTTATATAAACATAAATCCTCCCTATTATTACTTAAGACATGAAAATTAAGTAACACCCTGAAGAGTTCCGGGCCCGGTCAGCCCGAAGGGGACTTTCAAAAATGAAAGTCCCCCGAGAGAAACTCTCGCAAAACGATATCAGGCCGAAAGGCTTAATATAAATCCTAATTGTTATAAGGCATGTTATTAAATAACGTCCTGGGGTTACGTGGAGACTGGTCACCTCCCGAGGGTATTTCGGAAGATAATAAAAGCAAACAGCATCTTCCGAAATCACCTCATAACCGACAAATACTGATACAGTATATAAAATGGATTATCTGTCCAATAATAATATATAACCTACCGCACAGCCGGTATCCTCCCAATGCACATTCAAGTGCTGATAACCGGGCAGGGCTTTATGCTCTCCCATTAATGTTAAACGGTTTTTACTTTTGGCAGGCTCAACTCTGAGCCTCGATAATAACCGACGAAAGTCGTTTATTATACATTTCTCCTTTTATTTTGCCGCATAGGCAAAGAAGGTTTTCTTTTGAGAATGTTTTGTGCCATGCTTCATGAGCCGGATGGAGTGTGGTACAAAGAACTCTCTTAAACGGAACATTCTTTTCAACCTCCTTATTCTAAAAAGCACCGAAAGGTGTTTTTTTAGTTTAATGATAAATTGCGGAATAATTTGAGCATATATCCAAACAATAAGAAAAACTTTATGAGAGGTTTATTTATGTGGAGGATATTTTCTGATCTGACAAAAAGTGATGAAGAAAAAAATACACCGAAGGAGCCTGACATACAGGGTAATCTGGACAGTATATCTGAGCTCGGACAAACTGCACAGCTTTATAAAGACGGCATAATGCCCATATCAATTATCGGAGAAATCGAAGGACATATGGAGCTTGGTCCCGGAAGAAAGGCTACCAAATACGAACATCTCATCCCGCTTATTTTACAGGCACAGCAGGATGAAAACATAAAAGGTGTGCTTCTTATCCTGAACACCATGGGAGGCGATGTGGAAGCTGGGCTTGCCATCTGCGAACTTATTTCCGGAATATCGAAGCCGAGTGTATCTCTCGTCCTTGGAGGCGGGCACTCCATCGGTGTTCCACTTGCTGTATGTACGGACTATTCGTTTATAGCACCGACAGCAACTATGACTATACACCCCATAAGAACAAACGGTCTTGTCATAGGAGTAGCGCAGAGTTTCGATTATTTCAGGAGAATGCAGGAACGGATCGTTAAATTCGTGGTAAATCACTCACAGATCAGCGAAGAATATTTTATGCATTATATGCTTAACTCTGACGAGCTTGTGAATGATATAGGGTCGATCCTTATAGGGAAAAAAGCAGTTGATATCGGACTTATTGACGAAGTAGGTTCCGTAAAAGATGCTCTCGACAAACTCAATGAAATGATAATCTCAAGAGGTATATGAATATAACCATGTATTTTCTGTAGGGGCGCCGCAGGCCCGCTGCCTCCGGCAGCGGCCCGGAAGCGAAGCTTCCGGGCCGGCAACCAAAGCAAAGCTGATGCTTTGCTTTGGTTGCGCCTGCGGCGCATTACATATAAATTCAATCAAATAAATACCTGAAATATCTTCCCGGATCATCAAGAAAGCTTTTCGTTATAACATAATGCTCTGTATCTTTATAAAAAACTTCCCGAAGTCCCTTTTCGGAGAACTCAATAATTTTTGCTCCGGGATATGCCATAAGTATAGGAGAGTGTGTTGCAATAACAAACTGTGAGTTCCTTTTTACGAGATTATTTATTTCTCCTAAAAGAGCTATCTGCCGCATAGGCGAAAGTGCCGCTTCAGGCTCGTCAAGAAGATACAGACCATTTCCTCCGAAACGGTTCTGAACGAGAGCAAGAAAACTCTCCCCGTGAGATTGCTCGTGAAGCGATACTCCACCGTATGAATCTACAATCGGTGGTCCGAATGACGGCTCTTCATCCATACGGTCAATATTTGTCGCAACGTTATAAAAACTCTCCGCACGAAGAAAAAATCCATCACGTGGGTTCTTTTTCTTTCCTGTTCTGATGAGAGAAGAAAGAGATGAATGAGTATCTTTCGTTGAAAAGGAGAAATTTCTCGTACCTCCTTCCGGATTGAAACCAAGAGACACGGCTATTGCTTCCAGGAGTGTTGATTTTCCTGTTCCGTTCTCTCCCACAAAGAAAACAACATCTGCCGCAAGATCCAGCTCATTTTCTTTGAGGTATTTCACCGCCGCAAGGCCATTAAGGTATGAGTTTATGTCGATCTGTCCTTCAAGAACTACTTTTTCGATGTAATATGTCATATATATTCCCCTGCATAAACCAAAAGCGACATAAAAATGTCGCTTTTAATTCTAAAATTCTTCTTCGTCATCCTCAACGGGAACAACAACAACTTCAAGCTGTGTAACACGCATATCCTGCATCTGTTTAACTGTCACTGTAATGTTCTCGTACACAAAGGAATCATTTTCCGACGGGTTTCCTTCGAGCATCTCAATAGCCCAGCCCCCGACAGTCGTATATTCGGACTCGAAATCCTTGTCATCAAGTTCAAGATGATCAAGAAAATCGTATACGTTCATATCCCCGCTGACATCATATGTGTTTTCGGATACTTCAACGATCTCTGCGATGATCTCATCACTTTCGTCCCAGATATCCCCCACAAGCTGTTCGAGAATGTCTTCCATAGTTACAAGTCCCATAGTCCCGCCGTATTCATCGGTTACAATGGCGAGATGAGTTTTCTTTCTTTTTAACTCATCAAGTACAGCAGGAAGCTTCATTGACTTATGAACGAAACAGACATCAACGAGTACGGATTCTATATTCATCTCTTCGCCGTTTGTAAGCTGCTTGAGAAGTGCGTTTACAGGAAGTACTCCGATGATGTTGTCGATACTCTTTCTGTAGACAGGCATTCTTGAGAAGTGTGCATCTATCGCAGTTGAAAGGACCTGCTCTTTTGTGCTGTCTGCATTTATGGCTACCATATCAACTCTGGGCACAACAATCTCCGACACCGCAATATCCGAAAATTCAAGGGCAGACTGCAGAAGCTCTGACTGGTTTTCATCAATTACACCTTCATCTTCTACGGTCTCGATAATAGTGAGAAGCTCATCTTCCGTCATTCCAGCTTCTTCTTTTACATCTTTTGTCCAGATTTTTGAAATTACGTTGACTACAGATACCGTCACCCATACTACAGGAGCAAATATCAACATAAGTAGTCTGAGAAGCCTTGCTACAGCGAGAGAGAATTTTTCATTTGTTTCTTTCGCAACAATCTTCGGTGTTATTTCACCGAAAATAAGAAGGAGAATTGTCATAACGATGGTTGCAAGGGTTGTTCCGAGCTCTTCTCCTACGAGAGCGATCGCAATCATCGTCGATACAGATGAAGAAGCGATGTTTACAAGGTTGTTTCCGATAAGGATAGTAGAAAGAGCCTTGTCAAAGTTATCCGCAATATAGCAGGCAACCTGTGCCTTTTTATTTCCTTCTTCCGCATGTTTTTTTAATCGTCCTTTGTTGACAGATGTATATGCGATTTCGGAACCTGAGAAGAACGCGGAGCAGATAAGGAAAAATACTATCAGTAAATAAGGTGCATATCCGTTCATTATTCACTCACCTCGCTGCTTTCTTCCGTGGGTTCATCGTACTTTGGTGAAAATACGATGGATATAATCCTGTTGTTATTTACTTCCGCAACTTCCACTATATTGTTTTCATATTCAACACTGTCACCTTCGTCAGGTATTCTCGGGAAAAGTGACATTGCCCAGCCTGAGATATTCCTGTGTCTGAATTCCTCATCTTCAAACTCAAGACCCATCATCTCGAAAGCATCTCCCACGCTGACTTCACCGCTGATACGATACCTTCCGCCACCGATCTTCTGGAATTCTTCGATGACTTCATCACTTTCGTCCCAGATCTCACCGACAAGTTCTTCGAGAATGTCTTCAATGGTGATAAGTCCCATTGTTCCGCCGAACTCATCCGTAATGATTGCCATATGAATCTTCTTTCTGCTCATTTCTTCAAGAAGATCGTCTATCATTGTGGTCTTGTGTACAAAATACGGCTCGCTCATAACTTCCGTGAGCTTTGGCTTCGTTCCGAGAAGGCCGAGCTTTAGGTACTTTCTTACATGAAGTATACCTACGATATTGTCTATAGTTCCGTCATATATCGGGAAACGTGAGCACTTGTACTCGTTGATCGTCTGCATTATCTCTTCATCGGTACTGTTTACATCAATTCCGATTATGTCAACTCTCGGTGTAAGAACTTCCTGCGCCGCAATATCCGAAAACTCCAGGGCCGACTGCACAAGTTCCTGTGTGTCCTGCTCAAAGATGCCTTCATCTTCGATGTTGTCGATGATCTCATAAAATTCATCTTCCGTAATAGTCGGTTCTGAATTCGAGCCTACCATTTTATACACTATATTGCTGATTCCGGTAAACAAAAACGCCACCGGAGTAAAGATCTTCATCAAAAAGCGCAAAGAAGAAGAATATGCAAGAGCAACTTTCTCGCTGTTGCTTTTTGCAAAACTCTTCGGAATCATTTCGCAGAACATGAAGACCACGACGGTGGTAATAATAGTCGAAAGGGATACCCAATTCGCCCCGAAATTCTTTGTGACATATAAAGTAACAAGGGCAGAACAACCAACATGCGAAATATTATTACCTATCAAAACCGTCGTAAGCATCTTGTCAAAGTGGTTCGATATGTATTGCGCACGTCTTGCCCTTTTATCGCCGTTTTCGGCACTGTTTTTAATTCTGATCTTGTTAAGACCTGCATAAGCACTTTCCGCAGATGCAAAATAGCATCCTGCAAGGAAAAACAAAGCAATAAGGATTAATATCCAACTGTCTCCGTCCATAAAAAAGTTATCATCTCCAATGTTTATTAAATTTGCGCAAGCGCATTTAAGACATATTATACACAAAGAGTATGCTCATGTCAACGAATCAGAATGTAAATTCATTTACACAAAGGCATTTTCGTGTTAAAATTATGTAAAAGGAGGGTCCTTATATGAAAAAAAAGAGAAGCATACTGACGACTGTAGTTGCATTTATCCTTGTATTACTTTATTTATTCTGGCCGGCACCGGCAGACAAACCGGACAAAGGCACAATTCCGCCATCTGATAATACCGGTATAACAGATACACGCTCTGACAACGACAGCAATATAATAGATGCGGACGGATATTATTATACGAAAGACGATGTTGCGGAATATCTTTCCGTATACGGAAAGCTCCCCGGTAATTACATAAAAAAATCTGAGGCATACGACCTGGGATGGGACAGCGACAAAGGGAATCTCTGGGAAGTTGCCGACGGAATGGTCATAGGCGGAGATACCTTCGGAAACCGTGAAGGGCTTCTGCCGAAGAAAAGCGGAATAAAATATTATGAATGTGATGTGAACTACAGCGGCGGCTACCGTGGTGCCGAAAGAATAGTCTATTCCTCCGACGGCAATATATATTACACCGATGATCACTACGAATCTTTCCGGCACATAGGAACGTTTGAGGTGAAAAAATGAAACTCAGGAT
Organism: Anaerofustis stercorihominis; assembly: GCA_015058295.1. GTDB lineage: Bacteria > Bacillota > Clostridia > Eubacteriales > Anaerofustaceae > SVCP01. The sequence continues at coordinate 17,317 of SVCP01000008.1, read as the reverse complement.
CATAGACTGTAAAAAGTTCACAGATAAAAATTCCGCACACGAAGAGATTATGCAAGCAATGGAATTTCCGGGATATTACGGAAAAAATCTCGATGCACTGTGGGATATGCTTACGGAAATAACAGATGATACACTGATTCTTCTCGTAAATTCTTCATATGCTGCAGAAGATACTGAGAATATAATACATCTGTTCAGGGAAGCTGAAGAAGAAAACCCGAGACTGAGAATAGCTTTCACGATGTGATAATAAAATAAAAAGCACTTGCTGAAGCAGGTGCCGCAAACCGTCATTGCTTTGACGGTTTATTTTTTAAACAAGACCGCCGTGTGGCGGTCTTGAAACGAAATTTAGAATTTAATTCTCTGTCTGATGAACGGAACAACTTCGGCAACAGGGATTCTTACCTGTTCCATAGTATCTCTTTCACGGATAGTTACGCAACCATCAACTTCTGTATCGAAGTCAACTGTAATGCAGAACGGTGTACCGATTTCATCCTGTCTGCGGTAACGTTTTCCGATATTTCCTGCATCATCATAGTCAACCGGGAATTCCCCGAGAAGCATATCGTAGATTTCTTCTGCTTTTTCGTTGAGTTTCTTTGAAAGCGGAAGTACAGCGGCTTTGAACGCAGCGAGGTACGGATGTACTCTGAATACGTTTCTGTCTGTTCCGTCCGCAAGTGTTTCGTTTTCGAATCCGTCACAGAGGATAGCAAGGAGAAGTCTGTTTGCACCTACTGACGGCTCGATGCAGTACGGGTGGAATTTTTCGTTTGTAATCGGATCGATATATCTCATATCTTTTCCCGAGAACTGCTCGTGTTGTTTGAGGTCATAGTCTGTTCTGTCAGCAATGCCCCAGAGTTCGCCGATGCCGAACGGGAATGCATATTCGATGTCTGTTGTTGCGTTTGAATAGTGTGAAAGCTGTTCGGGAGCATGATCACGATAACGGAGGTTTTCCTGCTTGATTCCGAGAGAAAGGAGGAAGTCCATGCAGTAGCTTCTCCAGTAATCGAACCACTTCATTTCTTCGTCCGGGTGACAGAAGAATTCAAGTTCCATCTGTTCGAATTCTCTTGTACGGAAAATGAAGTTACCCGGTGTGATTTCGTTACGGAATGCTTTACCGATCTGACCAATACCGAACGGGAGTTTCTTTCTTGTTGTTCTCTGAACGTTCTTGAAGTTGATAAAGATACCCTGTGCTGTTTCAGGTCTGAGATAGATAGTATTTGTGCTGTCTTCAGTTACACCCTGGAATGTCTTGAACATAAGGTTGAACTGACGGATAGATGTGAAGTCTTTGTTACCGCATTTCGGGCAAGCGATGCCGTTGTCAGCGATATAGCTTTCCATCTTTTCGTTTGACCAGCCGTCTGCGTTTGCATCAAGACCTTTCTTTTCCAGATCTTCTTCGATGAGTTTGTCTGCTCTGTAACGTGATTTACACTGTTTACAGTCCATAAGCGGATCGTTGAAGTTTGAAAGATGTCCGCTTGCTTCCCATACACGCGGGTTAAGAAGAATAGATGAGTCAAGACCTACGTTGTACTTTGATTCTGTGATGAATTTTTTGGTCCACGCGCTCTTGACGTTGTTGAGCATCATTACGCCTATCGGGCCGTAGTCCCAGCTGTTCGCAAGGCCTTCATAGATTTCGGAACCGGGGAAAATGATTCCGCGCATTTTCGTGATGCTGATAATTTCATTCATGCTAAGTTGTTTGGACATAGCGCCTCCTTAAATATTAAACAAGCCGATAAGCATATCGAAGCTGTTATTCTTTCTGTTAAAATACTCGTTCATATAGCTGTCAGCACATACGAACAAGTCCTTCTGCGTTGATACATCGGTAAATTCAAGAGATGAAATCTTTCTCAGATCAATATACGTCAGAAACTGCATATATCTCGCTTCCATGGCTGTCAGTACGGGATAATACGACATATTTCCTTCCGGGCATACTCCGCATACAACTCCGCCGTATCGCTGTGAAAAATAATAACTTTCATATTTCTGCGAACATATGCTGCAACCGTCAAAATGCGGTGCGATACCCATACTCGCACATAACTTAAGTACAAACGATGTGCACAGCGTAAGTATCCCTTCTTCGGGCATCTTCTCAGTTTCCGTAAGGGAATGCCCGAGAAGCCTGTACAGAATATCACTTTCACCATTCTGTCCACTTTCACAGAAGCTCACAGCTTCGCAGAAGTACGATGCGGCACTCATTTTCATTATATCCTGCTGCAGAGTAAAAAAGCCCTTTATCACTTCCGAGGAGCTTACATACGCAAAATCTCCCGTATATGTGAGGACAAATTCACTCAGGCAAAACAGCATACAGCTCGCCCTGTGCTTGCTTTTAAGGCTCTGCGCACCTTTTGCAACGGCATTTATAAACCTTCCGTCATCACAAAGGAGCTTTATTACCCTGTCCTTCTCGCCGCTTGCTCTGGATCTGATTACAATTGCTCTTACTTTTTCCGATTTTCTCATTATGTCATTATACATCAAATTTCACTGCACCACAACTGTTTTTATAAGTTTAGATACAGGATTTTTCCCTGTATTTCTCATTTTATTGAGAAATCATCAATGATTATAAATCTGTACGGCACATAACTTCCACAAAAACAAAAACGATGCAGGTAATAACCTGCATCGCATATTTCCCGTTACTCTCCGAGAGAATATATTATGTTTTTCAATCCGTCAATATCATATACACTGTTTATGTCGTTACGGAGTTTCGCCGCTCCCTTCATACCCTTTGTGTAGTATGCAAAGTGCTTGCGGAATTCACTGCAACATACCTTTTCAGGTTTGAACTCAAGCATTCTGTCAAGATGATCGAGCATGCAGGAGATCTTCTCATTCACAGTCACTTCACTGTATGAGCCTGTATTGTTATATTCTGCGATCTGTCGGAATATAAACGGATTTCCTATAGCACCTCTGCCGATTGCCACACCGTCGCAGCCTGTAATCTCAAGCATATTGACATAATCTTCCACAGAATTCACATCTCCGTTTCCCACAACGGGAATATTTACTGAATCCACAACTTCCGATATCTTTTCCCGGTCGGCAACGCCGGAATACATCATTTTTGCGGTCCTTGCGTGAATGGTAACAAGCTGTATACCCGCATCTTCAAGGGCTTTTGCGGCATCCACACAGTTTATACTGTTTTCATCCACCCCAAGGCGTATCTTTGCGCTGACAGGCTTGTCGGAATTGTCTACCACAGTCTTTGCCACATCATAAAGATGTTTTATATTTCCCATAAGAGCGCTTCCGTCTCCGTTTTTTACGACTTTCCTTACGGGGCATCCCATATTTATGTCGATGAACCGGAAGTCTGTTTCGTTCATCATTTTTGTTGCCTTTTCAAGAGCACTCAGATCACTTCCGAAAAGCTGTATTCCTGTGAAAACTTCGTCTTTGTTGATATAAAGCAGTTCCTTTGTTGCGGTGTTGTTATACTCAAGACCTTTTGCGCTTACCATCTCAGTCACTGTGATTCCCGCACCCATATTCTGCGACAGACTACGAAACGATGCATCGGAAAATCCCGCAAGAGGAGCAAGAGCTGTATTATTTATTTTCAGTCTTTCTGTGAAGATATTATCTTTTGTTTTTCTCATGTATAAGAACAAGTCCTTTCATGGAAAGCATTTCATCATAAACATCCACAAAATCAAGCTCGTCCGCAAGATAGTGCGCGTACTGACCGCTGAGGATAACTTTTATTCCTTCAATTCCGATCTCTTTTTTCATTTCTTCGACGATATGCTTCGTAAGTCCGATAAATCCGTACATTATCCCCGACTGCATACTGCTTACAGTATTGCTTGCAAGTATCTTCTTCGGCTTTTTGAGCTCTACCTTCGGAAGCTTCGATGCACTTTCCCATAAAGAACGGGCAGAAGAAAGTATTCCCGGCGCTGTAATAGCGTGAGAGAATATGCCGTCTTTTGCCACATAGTCGAATCTCGTCGCAGTGCCGAATGAAATGACAATCGCAGGGGACCCATAAATATCATGCGCCGCAACAGCATCGATGATTCGGTCGGAGCCGATCTCTCTCGGATCATCCGAACGAAGTTTAAGCCCCGTCTTTATTCCCGGAGCAATGTACATACTCTCAAGACCGAATCTTTCAAATGTCTTTGTCAGAACCGCATTCACCTCCGGCTCTACACTCGAGATGATAACATCGGTAATATCGGAAATTTTGAGACCTGAAAATTCAAGCTGCCAACAGATCTTCATTGACAGCTCATCGGGTGTTATTGTCTTTTCGGTGGTAAGGGAGAATAAGCCTTTGTTTTTTCTTTTGTCAAACACACCGAAATCAATAACCGAATTTCTTACGTTTACTGCTAAAAGCATTAAATGTTTCTCCTGAAATATTTTAGTTTGCAATATACTTCTTCAGGGCAGTAAGTATACCTGTTGAAACAACGAAACTTACAACAGCTTCGATAACACCGTTAATTCCTACAAATGCCGCAAAGAATGCGATAACATTAAGCCCGCCTCTGAGAGACATGATAAATTCTGTGTTGCCGAACATAACGATAACTCCGCCTACAAACAAAAGCGTATTTGTAAGAGGGCCTGTGAGTGCTGCCGCACCGAAGGGGATAAGTTTGTTTTTGTTGTTTCTGAGAAGCTTATATACAAGGCCTGAAAGATATCCCATAAGAATTCTGGGAACCATACAGAGAATAAATGTCAGAAATGGATTAATTGCAAGAAGTGCCGCACCGAACTGGCTCATACCGAAGCACTGGATAAAGCTTGTGATACCGAATACCCCACCGAGAACTGCTCCTGCCTTCTCTCCGAGTAAGACGGAACCGATAACCACGGGGATCATAATAAATGTGATTTCAATGCCGGGCATTCTGAGATAACCGATCGGCGTAAATGCCATAAGAATGATGATGGAAACAAGCAATGCCATTTCCACTAAGTAAAGTGTTTTTGAATTTTTCATAATTTCCTCCGTTCTCATTCTCCCGCAGGAGATACAAGACTTATTCGTGCACATTATACTCCCGCAAAATTCTTTTTTCAATAGATTTTGAACATTTTTCTTACCCTTATATCGTGTTTTTACGGTAAATAGCACAAGACAGCAAGAACAACAACATAAATCCCTCCGGGTATTACAATGACATAATATGACATATGAGCTGAATAATAAATGATGTCGTATTATGTCGGAGGAAAATAAAATACAATAGACACAAACAATCGCAGGAGGACAAATTATGGCGAGACCACAGAAAAAAGGACTTGATTACTTTCCCATGGATGTGGATTTTTATGATGATATAAAGCTTACGGTACTTACGGGGAAATTCGGAAGTGATGCGCTGGCTGTGTATGTGTATATACTCTGCAGGATATTCAAAAACTGGTATTACATAGAATTTTCGGAAGATCTTGTTTATTCCGTGGCAAGATACACAGGCGTTGATGCTGATAAAGTGGAAGATATCATACTCACCTGCGCGGAAAAAGACCTCTTCGATATGGATATACTCGAAGAATATGACGTGCTCACATCACGATACATCCAGTCTATATATCAGGAAGCCGTAAAAACAAGAGGAAAGAAAAATCCAGTGACGGTTGATGAGTGCTGGATACTTACTGAAGAAGAAACCGCATCCTACATCATCAGCCCGTACTTTTCCGGCTCTTATGAGAATAACAACGATTATTCAGCAAATAACGAAGATAATTCCCGGAATAATACCACAAAGGAAAGTAAAGAAAAAGAAATAAAAGAAAAGGAAAATAAACAAAAGGAAAGAGAATATACAGATATAGATACAGAGACAGAAACGAGTGAAAGAGAACTGTCTCCTGCCCATGGGGCAGATCATGTGTCTTTCAGAGCACCTTCCCTTGAAGAAGTCAAAAAATATGCAGATGATAATGAACTGTATTATGTGAGTACGGAGAGATTCCATGATTACTACACACGCCACAAATGGAAGAACATCACAGACTGGCAGGAAAAGCTTATTGAGTGGAATGACGATGCAAAGAACTCTCACGATAAAATGTGGAATATAAATCAGAAGCCTGACCCTGAAGCAGAGAAGCGACTGCGGGCTGTTGAGAAGGTTCTGAGAAGTATAAGTTACTGATACGGAGCAATATATGTTTTCTGCAGAAAAAACTCTAAAAACAGGTAGTTTTTGTATCTGTAAATGAAAAATATACTTTCGTATGGTATGATATAAGAAAAAGTATGGAGAATTACCGAAATGACAACAAAAAAACTTACTATTTTACATTCCAACGACATGCACGGAGATTTTCTTGCGGAAGAAATCGGTGAAGTTTCCGTAGGAGGGCTTTCCCTTCTTTCAGGATACATAAACCGGGTCAGAAGCGAAGAAGAAAATGTCATATATGCAATTGCGGGAGATATGTTCCGCGGGTCAATAATCGACAGTGAATTCAAGGGAATATCCACCATTGAAATGATGAATATTCTTGCTCCGGACATCGCCACAATCGGCAATCACGAAATAGATTACGGACTTTCACACCTTCTGTTCATCGAAAAATGTGCAAAATTCCCTATCGTAAACGCAAACTTCTTCATTACGCTGAATAATCAGAGAATATTCGCACCATATAAAATAATCGAAGCCGGAGGCCTGAAGATCATGTTCATCGGCATAATCACTATGGAAGTACTCGCAACTCTCAAAGGTGAAGAGCTCATCGGAACGTTTGTTGATGTAAAGGAAGCTGCTGCGGAAGTATCTGTAATATGCGATAACTATAAAACAACAGATGTGGACTTTACTGTACTCCTTACTCATATCGGTCTGGAACAGGACAAGGAACTTGCACGCATACTGTCACAAAGCGAATGGGGCGTTGATCTGATAATCGGAGGACACTCACATACATTTATGGACAAGCCGGAAGTAGTAAACGGCATTCCCATCGTTCACGCAGGATGCGGAACTGACCAGATAGGCAGAATCGATATTACAATAGATGAGTCCGGAAGAAAGATCCTTGGCTACGAATGGCAGTGTGTTCCCATCAATGAAGATACTGCTCCGAGAGATACGGCTCTTGAGGATGCGCTCAATGCATATAAATCACAGACGGACAAGAAATATAACCGCGTAATCACACGTCTTAAAAAAGAGCTTACTCATCCCACGAGGATACAGGAAACATCCCTGGGCAATCTCTTTGCGGATATGTTGCAGGAAGATTCAAGCTTTGATGTGGGAATGTATGCATCCGGGAGCATAAGAAAAGAAAAGCTCGGACCAATCATCACATATGCGGATTTCAAGGAAGTCGTTCCGTATGATGATGCTCTGTGGCTTGTGGAATTGACGGGAGAGCAGTTCAGAAGGATCGTAAAACATCTTCTCAGAGAAGAAATGTATACGGGAGATACTGAGTTCTATCAGTTCTCCAGAGGTGTCAGGATCGTCTGGAACAAAACATCAAAAGAACTGACAGAACTGAAGCTTCACGGCAAGGACGTTACCGATGATATGAATATAAAAATCGGTATACAGACATATCACTACAACAGCTTCACGGAATTTTTCGGAGTCCCCATTGAAGAAGTCTCCCGAAACAAACGCCCGAGAATCGTGGCACAGTCCATCAACGGTATTTTCGAAGAACTTCTGTCCTCATCACAGATGAGAGATGCGGATGTGGAAGGAAGGATCGTTATTGTAGAATAAATAAAACCCGTCAAAAAATTGACGGGTTATTCTTTAATGAAAGCTTTTCCGACAAACAGAAAAAAGCTCTCCATAAAACATGGAGAGCATATTTTTTATTCTGCAGAATCAACAGACGGAGTTGTATTCTGTGAAGGAGCTGTGTTCATTCTGTTAAGAACATCACCCAGCTGGTCGAGATACTGTCCGTATGCCGCCCAGTCGCCTCTTGCAATGGCCTGTTCCGCTTTGTTGAACAGATCCAGCGCCTGTGATTCAAGTCCGTCTCCGGAAGGAACATATCCCGGCGTTGAAGGCTTATCGGAAGGTGTCTGCGGTTTGTCCTCTCCGTCAAGATCCCCGAAGATCATTTCAATACCTGAGATAAGATCATCAGCCATTACGATAGTATCTTCGTATGAAACGATAACTTTCTTGACTTCCGGAAGTGCCTGTTCACCGCCTGCAGCCTGAACATATACAACTTCCACATAAAGTATATCGTTGTCTATGAGTATCGCCTGCATATTGCCTCTTAAAACCTGCGAACCCTGCTGTCCGAGGAGAGTAAGCTGCGGAGATATAGTAGTATCCTGGTCAATACGCTGTTCGATCTGCATCGGGCCGTATACAAGAGTCTGCTTCGGATACTGGTATACTACAAGCTTGCCGTAGTTTTCACCGTCACAAAGCCCTGCCATCCACGCTACCATATTGTCCTTGCTCTTGGGAGTATACGGTATCATAAGCATGAATTCTTCTTTTTCTTCGTAGGGGCGCTTCATGATGAGATATGTGGGATTTACCTGAATATCTTTGCTTGTTTCATAGAACTGTGTTGCGATCTCCCATACGTCTTCCTTGTTGTAGAATACGCCGGTATCTTCCATATGGTAGTTCTGATACACATCTGCCTGAATGGTGAAGAGTGTTTCCGAATATCTCAGATGCTCAACAAGTCCTGCAGGCATTTCTTCGATAGGCTTGAAGAGTGCCGGATAAATCGAAGCGTATGCAGCTGCAATCGGATCGTTTTTATCAATGATGTAGAATGTAACATCACCGTCATATGCATCCACAACTACCTTTACGGAGTTACGGATATAATTGAAGTCGTACTCTGTGTACGGAGTTGAATACGGATACTTGTCTGTGGTTGTCATAGCATCCATTATCCAGTAAAGCTTTCCGTCAACTGTCACAATATACGGATCCGCATCGTATGAAAGGAACGGAGCGATTGACATTACCCTGCTTTCGATATTTCTGTTGAGAAGTATCTTACTGTCGGATGTGATGTCGGAAGAGAAGAGGAATTTTGTTGTACCGTACTTGATGGAGAACACGATTCTGTTGAGAAGGTTCATCTTTATGCCTGCTTCTCCGTCATATACATTTTCGATGTTGGAGTTGCCTGACGGGTAGTCAAATTCCATAGCCTTTGTGTTTACGACGGAATACTCATCTGTTGATTCCCCGAAATAGATCCTTCCCTGGTCGATATCAAGTGTTTCGAATTCAGTAACCGTGGGAATATCCTGAGCGATAAGTTCAGGCTGACCTGTGGAGTTTACGGCGTTTACGCTTGATACGGCAACACCCATACCGTGAGTATATTTGAGGTGTTTGTTGATCCAGTTCTGCGCACTGTCCGCAAGAAGGTCTGTATCAAGTTCCCTTGCGGAAATGAATACTTCCGTATATTCTCCGTCAACCATATATCTGTCGATATCCACGTCATTGAATACATAGTATGAACGCATTGACTGAATTGAGTTGTATGTGTCAAGTGTCGGGCGGTAGTCGTTGATGGGGATATTGTTAATGGTAGTCATATTTTCCTTAATGTCCGATGCTGTCATCTTTTCATCAAGGGTGATTTCCACAGTTTCAACGTCATCAAGACCGAATGCCTTCTGTGTATAGTTGATTGAGTGATTGATATATTCTTCTTCTTTTGAGTACTGGTTCGGTTCAACCACATATCCTTCCACTGCCCAGGCGCCTATATTTCCGATAAGGGTAACACCTGCGAGAAGCGCCGCCATGATAAATACAGGCTTGATTTTCTTTTTGAATCCGAACAGAAGTACCGATCCTGCAGAAAGAACGAGAAGTATTATGGTTATATTTTTCAGCGGAAGGAGTATCTTTACATCAGTATACGATGCACCGTAGAATATTCCTGCGCTGCTCTGCAGCACCTCGAATCTTGACAGATACATTCCGAACGCAGCAACTATCATAAAGAGTGCAACAAACACACTGAGCTGAACTCTCATAGCTTCCGCGATCTTCTTGATGATGCCTTTTGCTTCGTCAGGATCAACACTCAGGTTTTCAAGAGAGCGTTCCACTTCGCTCTTGTCAATAAGAAGGACAAAGCTGTAAAGGAATGTTCCTCCGAAGATCATAAGAAGGAGAAGATACAGTTCATTCACAAGACCTCTCAGAAACGGAAGTCTGAACACATAAAACGAAATATCTTTTCCGAAGATCGGGTCAAATTCGTTAAACGGCTGTGAATTCATAAACTCAAGCCATTCGTTCCATAATGTGGCTGTGCTGTCAAACGACACGACAGCGGCAATTATACCTGCCAGAATAAGCGGAAGCCATGTGTAGACGAATTTGCCTTTTTTGATTACAGGGCCGTCTTTTTTCACTTCGTCGACAGGTTTTTCGTCCTGTGCAAAATTTTCTTCTGCAGTTTCTTCGTTGATTACTTCTGCTTTTACTTCAGGTGCTTTCTTTTCGTCGTCATCACCTTTTTTTGCTTTTGCAAGGGTGCGGAAATAAATGCTCAGAAGCACGGCGAGTACAATAAACTGCGGAATACTCATAATAATCTTTGTTATGAGTTCCTTGAAGTACACACTGAGGTATCCCATTTCCGAATACCACATAATGTCAACATAAATGTTTGAACAGGTACCCAGAAGAATTCCGACTACTGCAACTACCGCAAGGAGTATCCATAAAAACTTATTTATGGGTTTCGGTTCCCTTTTTACGGTCTTTGCTGTCTTTTTCTTATGAGCAAACATATCTATAGGGGGTCTTTGCATAAATGCTCCTTTCGTTCTGTAAAAATAATCTGTAAACAGTTTATCATAACTAAATAAAATATAAAAGTAGCTTAATGAAAATTTAATATATTACGGTGATAATTTGCTTTGTATGCATAAAAAAACGGTACATCCGGGAAGTATCCCCTTTTGAGAAATTCGCCCGGAGAATAAATAAGGCAGACCATACAGTTATGGTCTGCCGTTTGTTTTATGAATATACTTAAAATTCCAGCTCATACCCACCGAGGAATTCTTTCAGTTCGGCGAGGATCCCGTCGATAGTACCTTCTTTTTCCGTTTCAATGTTGATGGGAAGTACCGGGTCGTGCAGGCTGAGGCGGATAAGTATCCAGCCATTTGGAACATTCACCCTTACACCTTCGTAGTTCGGTTCTTCCAGCGACCAGTCTGCATTTTCAATGGCTTTCTGTCTGAAATCAGATATAATTCTTTCACCCTGTGCTTTGAAATCTTCTTCCAAAAGCTTCGGTCTTATTTCCATAGCTTCCTTCGGGTCTTCATAATCTTTCAGCATATCGGAGAAAGTAAGTCCTTCTTTACGCAGATTGCAGTAGTTTATGAGGAGTTTTACGATAAGGTATGCTCCGTCGTCAAGGAAGTCGTTTTCTCTGAGGGCACAGTGTCCGCTTGTTTCGATGGCAATGGGGCAGTTTATGCCTTCTGCGCAAAGACGTTTGCCTTCTTTGATAACATTGTTGTATCCACGCATAAATCTGTGATGTACTCCGCCACGGTTTGTGATGTATGGTGTGAGGGATTTGCTTGTTACGCTGTCTGTAACGATAGTTGCTCCCGGGTTTTCCTTGAGAAGTATATCGGAAATAAGTGCAATGAGTTTGTTGCGGGATATAGGTGTGCCGTCTCCGTCAACAATGGCACTTCTGTCAACATCTGTATCGAATATTACACCGAGATCTGCTTTTTCCTTCTTTACAACTTCACAGAAGTCTACCATTACTTTTTCATTTTCCGGATTGGGAACATGACCACGGAAATATCCGTCAGGCTCCGTGAAAACACTGCCCGTTGTGTCCGCACCAAGAGTTTTCAACACTTTATCAACAAAGAATCCTCCGGCCCCGCCACCTGCGTCAACAATCACCTTCAGACCTTCCAAAGGGCTTGAACAAGCGGTTTTTTCACGAATAAAGTCTACGAGGATCGCGGAATATTCACTGATAAAATCTTTTTGTTCATATGAGTTATCCACATATGTGTTCGATGTAAAGTTTTCAGCAAAATTGAGTATCTTCTTTATGTCGTTCTTGTCCGTTCCGCCCTGCTTAGTGAAAAACTTCATTCCGTTGCGGTTAAACGGAAGATGACTTGCACTTATCATTATAGCCCCATCGCAGTTGAGGGTGCTTTCCTTGGTTGAAACGAACATTGCGGGAGTTGATGCAAGGCCGAAATAATATACTCTGGAACACTCTGCTCCGTTGAGGCCTGTTACCGCCGCCATTGCTATGTCATGGGAAGTTATTCTGCTGTCAGTACCGACAGATACAACGGGAGAGATTATCCCCTTTTCTTCTTTCAGCCAGAGGGCAAATCCTGCGGCGATTTTTTCCGCTGCTTCGAGAGTGAAATTCACATTCTCCCCTTCTATACCTTCCATTGCAACACCTCTGATATCAGAGCCGTTCTGAAGTTTATACAGATCCATAATTACTCCTTTTTATAAATTGTGTGGATATCTTATTTAAATATAGTATAATTATAACAGAAAACTCAGCTTTTTTTAATTGTTTGACAGAAAAATTAATGCTCAAAGAGGTAAATATGCATAAAAAAATGCACACGGCAATAAATCAGGCCCTTAAAGCAAAAGAAAAAAACGAAGTCCCCGTAGGCTCTGCCATATATCTCGGCGACGAACTAATAGCTTTATCCCACAATACATGCGAAGAAAAAAACGATCCCACAGCCCATGCGGAGATGAATGCCATAAAGGAGGCTGTATCAAAGATCGGTAAAGAGAATCTGAAAAAATGTACATTATACGTTACGCTTGAGCCCTGCCCCATGTGTGCGGGAGCTATAATAAACTGCGGACTGAAAAGTGTGGTGTTCGGCGCATACGATAATGATTTCGGTGCATACGACGGATATGTGAATCTGTTCAGCCATTCTTACGCAAAAAACATCGATGTATACGGCGGAATATGCGAAAATGAATGCAGCAAAATAATAAAGGATTTCTTCGCAGAGCTACGAAACAAATAGAATCTGCGTAATATAAAGATAAGAGTGTATATGTGTCAATCCCTCCATGAACGGTTACGCCGTTCTTTTCCCTCCCTTTACACAAGGGAGGCTATATTATTACATTCATTTTTGTGGAAAAAATCAAACAAAAGGCTCATTTGTGTAAAGGGGGGTATCTGCAAAGCTCTGCCCGGGGGATTGTCTTGCAGATGAAACATCCCGTATAAACAATGGCGTTGTAAATTCTTGCATATCTGCCAAAATGCAGGAGGCTTTGAAGCTCCTTTGCAAAACAACGCAAAAATTTTACTTTTTTTGAAGGTTTTACGTTTTTTATTTCGTCTTAGTTAGTGTAAGGCTTACAAGGAGGGGATATGTATTAAGGACTTTAACAAAATAATCGAACAATACTCAAACTACGTCTTTAAGATATGCTACTCCGTAACAAAAGACTACTTCGAAAGCGAAGATATAATGCAGGAAGTATTCATGTCTGTATACAGACACCGTTATGACATAAATGAAGACTCCGTAAAAAGCTATCTTGCCCGTACTGCCCTTAACAAAAGCAGGGACTATATACGCAAAAATTCAAAGCATACAAAAGTCCCTATACAAGAAGATATGTTTGTTGCGCAGGACGAATGTGTGATGAAAGAGCTTCTGAACGAAGAGATAATGGATAAGATCTCTTCCTGCATCGGAAAACTTGATGAGCCTTACAGGGATATTGCACGGTGCTATTATCTCAGAGGGGAAAATATCACCTCATACACAAAACGGACGGGAATCAAATTAAAGACTGCACAGACACGCATAAGAAGGGCAAGGGACAAACTGAAAATACTTTTAAGAAAGGAATACGGCGATGGATATTAAACATTATACATATGATGAGATAAGAGCTATGGTACACTCCTCTTCTCCTGTGAGCGAAGAGTTTCTTGAGCATATTATCATCTGCGATGAGTGCGCTGAGATGTTCTTTGAGATTTCCCGGGAAATATCCGTATCACCGCCAAGGACAGTTACCGTAAACATTATGGAAAAGATTGCCATGATGAAACAGCGGATAAAAGTATTCATGTATAACCTGAAAGTTGCGTTCGGTGTGTGTATGGCACTGTTTATGCTTTTCACCCTTCCCATAAACGAAGAAACTGCAGACATCATCAGAAAAAACGATGAAAATGTGAACACTATCTCCGAAAAATACGAGGAAATCAGGGAAGACTTTGATAAATTTGTTGATATCTATATGAAAGGAATAAATAATGATGACAAGACAGAAAAATAAAATAATAACATTCTTCTTTTCTCTCATTCCCGGTGCAGGGCAGATGTATCTGGGATTTATGAAAAGAGGATTGTCACTTACGCTTTACGCAGTGATAATATGCTGTGCGGCTATGATACTTTATATGCCGGGAATTCTTATCCTCCTTCCGCCTGTGTGGCTGTATGCGTTTTTCGATGCGCTTAATCTGAACAGTTGTGAGTATGAAGATTTCCGTACGATAGAAGACGACTACATAACCTTCGATTTTATCCCGAACCTGCGTTCACCGCTTCTTGAAAACATCAACAAGCGTTTCTGGGGAAAATCCCTCATATTTATGGGAAGTATGTTTCTTATATACAACGGCCTGCAGGTACTCGGAAGTTTCGCATACGATATGGATCACAGCTACATCGGCTGGATAATAAACGACATTCTTAACTACGCACCGAGATTCGTCATCGCAGTGATCCTCATCATCATGGGAAAAAGTCTCGTATGGGGAAACAAGCAGAAAGCAAAGCTTGACGAAGAGATAATCGAGAAATTTGCGGAAGACAAAAAAGAAAAGACTGTTACGGAAGAAATATCCGTAAAATCCGAAGGAATCAAAGAAGAACTCTCCACAGTCACAACAAAAGAAGAACTTTGCGAGGTGAGCGAAGATGAATAAATCAGCAAGACCGAAAAAAATCGGAACCATCACCCTGGGAATAAGCCTTATGCTCACTGGATTCGTGTTTATGTTCATAAATTTCGTCTCCGAGGATCAGATAATCCTTCTGTTCAGGCTGTGGCCGGTACTTCTCATCGCCCTCGGGGCAGAGACACTCATTACCATTAAACTCCACCCGGAATACACATTCTCCCTCTCTTCCATAATCATCATCGCCGCTCTTGTGCTGTTTGCATTCTGTATGGCAGGCGTTGAAGTCGCATTCAACTACTTCGTGAAGTACGGATTGTACAATATGTTTTAGATACAAAAGCCTCATCACCATTCCCGGTGATGAGGCTTGTTTTTTACACAGATCTTTTCAATTTACCTGTCGGGATCATATAAAGAAATATATATGCACATATCAGAACCGCCATCACCGCAACAATAATCAGACCGTTTCTTTTCATTTATACCGCTCCTTATTTTATCTTCAGGTTAATTATATATCCGCAGAACAGCAAAGTCCATTAAAGGAAGATTAAACCTTGATTGAGTTGTCAAAAGCTCATCAACATAATAAATTAAGCAACGAACGCCAAAATTCAAGCCCTTCACAGGAGTTTGTGAAGGGCTTTGTTAATTTTCTCAGAACCCATACACCACGCATCCGAGGACTGCGGATATAACGATAAGGGTTATGGGAGATATTTTCTTTTTCATAAATTTTGGAGAGCCGAAGAACGCTCCCGCAAGGACGGCTGTCACTGCGATGGCTTTTATATCCGGTGAAAAGCCTGCTTTGAGGGAAAGGGTGTTGTTAAGTATCATAAACAGCCCCGTTGCGCAGATTATACCGATGATGCAGGGTTTGAGCCCTCTGAGGATCGCCTGAACGTATTTGTTTTTGATTGCACCTTTCATTACAGACGCAACAAGAAGAATAATAACAAACGACGGAAGTACCACTCCGAGAGTTGCTATAACAGCACCGAAAAATCCTGCCTGTGAACTTCCCACATATGTGGCGAGGTTTACCATGATTGGCCCGGGGGTACTTTCGCTGACAGCGATCATGTATGTTACAGCTTCGTCTGTGAGCCAGCCGTATGAAAGGACAACATCCCTGATAAGAGGTATCGCACTGTATGCACCGCCGAATGCAAAGCATCCGATTTTAAGAAAACCGAAGAACAGTTCGAGAAGTATCATTTCTGCTCACCGCCTTTCTGCCCCTTCTGTTTGTTCTGCTGAACAAGGAATATAGTAAGACTCACCGCCGCCGCAACGAGCATAAGTGATGTTGAGGAGAATTTCAGCGAGAATAAGTTTATAAGAAACATACATATAAGCGAACATACCATTATAGTTTTCGGTATGGGCTTTTTCTGCATCTTCTTTACCATTTCGATTCCCGCATCCAGTATAAGTACACCGACAGCAAGCTTTATGCCTTTGAATGCGTTGGCAATAAACGCTATCTCAAGGAAGTTGTCCAGAAACATTGAGATACAGTAAATGATAACAAACGACGGAAGAATAAATCCTAAAGTGGATATTATTGCACCGATAAGCCCTGCCTGTTTGTATCCTACATATGTAGCGCAGTTGATGGCGATAGGGCCCGGTGTTGATTCCGCAATTACCGTAACGTCCATCATCTCCTCGTGAGTGATCCATTTTTTCTTTTCGATGCAGTTGTCTTTTATGAGGGCAATCATCGCATATCCGCCGCCGATGGTAAATGCGCCTATTTTCGCAAATACCAGAAACAGCTCCGCTAAAATATTATTCTTCTTCATTTACTTCGTCATTATGCTTACAGCATTTCTTTTCCATACCTTCCATGGGCATCATTTCACCGTGGTGTCTGCCGTGGCCGCAACGTCCTCTGCCATGTCCATGGCCGTGACCGCCTTCTTCGTGGCATTTTTTCTTTGCTTCTTCGTCATCGCCGTATTTGCAGCATTTCTTTTCTGTATTTTCTGCTGTCATTTCTTCACCGTGGTGTCTTCTGCAACGACCTTTGCCATGACCGTGGCCGTGACCGCCTTCTTCGTGGCATTTTTTCTTTGCTTCTTCATCATCGCCATGTTTACAGCATTTCTTTTCCATACCTTCCATGGGCATCATTTCACCGTGGTGTCTGCCGTGACCGCAACGTCCTCTGCCATGACCGTGGCCGTGACCGCCTTCTTCATGGCATTTTTTCTTTGCTTCTTCATCATCGCCGTATTTACAGCATTTCTTTTCCATACCTTCCATGGGCATCATTTCGCCGTGGTGTCTGCCGTGACCGCAACGTCCTCTGCCATGACCGTGGCCGCCTTCT
>SVCP01000007.1 GCA_015058295.1 Anaerofustis stercorihominis | reverse complement strand
CATATTTTTCTTTCAGTTCAATTCAATACACAATTATTTGGCGACAGTTCGGCGGGAATCACAGAGATTCAGCCTGCAACTTGCACATTCATTGTCATATAAGAAAACAAACAAAACATCTTTTATGAGCTTTGTAAAACAAAAGAGCCGACAAAACTATCGGCTCTTGTTTGTGTAATAATACTATTTTTCCCAGACTTTTTTTCCTGCAACAAATGTCTTTTCTGCCTGAATAGTATGCAGTTTGTTACTTTCCGTCTCAAACGGATTCTCTGAGAGGATAACGAAGTCTGCAAGGTAACCTTCTTTTATAAGCCCTTTTACATTTTCATCAAAAGATGCATATGCAGATTCGATAGTGTATGAGCGAAGTGCTTCTTCAACGCTCATAGCTTCTTCGGGACGATATGGCGGAATATCCTCAGCTATAGGCTGACGTGTAACCGCACACTGGATACCTCTCATTGCCACAGGCATTTCAACAGGACAGTCTGTACCGTTAGAAACGTGAAGCCCCATTTCTTTCAATGTATGGAAAGCATAGCTTGTATCTGCAAGAGTTTTTCCTACACGATCCTCAACAATATGGGCATCATAATCGATAAATATGGTCTGTGCATATGCGTGAAGTGAAAGCTCCTTCATCTTCTGAAGCTGATCCGGACGTGTAATCTGAACATGAACAATACCACTTCTGTGATCATCTCTCGGGAAAGCTTTAAATGCCTTTTCATATGCTTCGAGAATCATGTCAAGAATACCATCGCCGATTGAATGAACAGCAACCTGCATATCATTTTTGTGCGCCAATGCAATAAGTTCGTCAAACTGCTGCTGTGTGAAAAGTGCCAGACCTCTTTCACCGGGAGCATCTGCATAGTCATTTTTCAGATATGCTGTGCGTGCGCCGAGAGAACCATCTCCCAATAATTTAAGGGGACCTATGCGGAAAAATTCTGTACCGACACCTGTTTTGTATCCGTTGTCAATAAATTCCTGCAACGCTTCGACAGTGGTAAACTGGCTCTGTTCGTATACTCGTACTGTAAGTTTTCCTTCTGCATCGAGCTCTTTGAATGCCTGAAGGATTTCAGTGTACTCAATGCTTTCGAATACGCAGAAATCATCAGACTGTGCAGATGTTACACCGTAGCCGTTAAGAGCTTCACAGGAACGAAGGATCATCTTCTTGATGTCCTCTTTTGTATGCTTCGGAAGTCTTGTATATATCATGGACATCGCAGTATCTCTGAATACGCCTGTGGGGACACCGTTTTCATCAACATCATACTGGCCCCCGTCGGGCTGAATCTGACTTCCGTCGATACCGAACATATCCAGGACATAACTGTTTACAACAAGAGCGTGTCCACAGCAGCGGACTATGCAGATCGGGTGTTCTGTTGATATTTCATCAAGGTCTTTTCTTGTGGGAATAGCCTTTTCGCCGGAGAAGAAATCCTGATTGAATCCTCTGCCTCTTACCCATTCGCCTTTTTGTATGTTATTATCTGCAATAAAATCTTTCAATGCGCCTATGAGCTGTTCGACACTGTACGTATTTGTAGCAAGGTCGCAACCCAGCATGGAAAATCCATAATTTACAACATGCATATGTGAATCATTAAATCCTGCACATACGAATTTACCTTCAAGATCGATCTTTTCATCTCCGTCATTATAAAGAGCGAGAATTGCATCTGTACTGCCAACTGCGATAAATTTATCATTTTCTACAGCAAAAGCCTCTGCCAAAGGCAACTCCCCTGTAAATACACATCCGTTTACATATAATGTTTTCATAATATACTCCCTTTTACGGTCATTTTACAGGTATTATATCTTTTTAAGAAAATTCCGTCAATAAAATATAAGCAATATAGTAAGTGTAATCTTCATAAATTATTAATGACTACGAAGTTCATTCATTAAAATCCTATCTGGTCATGCAAAACAAAAGCAAATTGATAATTGATACATAATCAGTTCAGGAGTATTATCTGTAACATATTCAGACAGGAGCAACGGATTATGAACAAAAAGACTTTGAACATAGTTATTTCCGCAATGTTTGCTGCAATTGTTTGCATAGCAACCATTGTTATTGTTATCCCCTCACCATTGAAAGGTTATATAAATCTCGGAGACAGCGTAGTACTGCTTTCAGGTTGGATACTCTCCCCCGCCTACGGTTTTCTTGCAGCCGGAATAGGCTCTGCCCTTGCTGATTTATATGCAGGGTACATAACATACATACCGGCAACATTTATTATAAAAGGGACTATGGCTGCAGTTGCACATAAAGTGTTCGGATCAATGAGTAAAAAATACAGCAGATTAGGCTCGAGAATAATAAGCGGTATCTTTGCCGAAATAATTATGGTGCTGGGATATTACGTTTTTGAAGGATTTTTATATGGATTCATAGCTTCAGCAGTAAACATTCCCGTAAATATGGTACAAGGCGGTGCAGGACTCATCATCGGAACACTCATTATAAACATAATCACAAAGAGCCACATTCTCAGCAATTTTAATAATTGATTACTGACAAAAACATCCCGACAAACCTATCGGGATGCTTTCATTTTTTGCTGTTGTTAATATTGTTTTTTACCGAATGGACGGTTCATATACTTCGGATTGATGTAAAGCACATAGAAAAACAATACTCCGGAAAGAAGAACAAGTCCGATAATGCCCAGGTTGAAATGGTATGTACATAAAGCAATAATTGCCTGAACTATGCAGTACAGCAATTCGATCCTGCTGTTTTTCTTTCGCTGGTCAGGATCTTCCTCATAAAACAGATTCCTGGACATCCATACAGAGCAGAAAAAAAGAAACGCTATTTTAAAAAGAGAGAATCGATAGTCAGGTATTTTCTCAGCACCGACTATGGAGTAAGAGATCTGTGTGCAGGAGTAGAGTGCTCCCGCCTGCATGGATATAGCAATCAGAGAAAGATTTGTATGCAGGATAAAATCCGACTGTTTTTTACTATCCTGTTTTATATCCGTATCTTGCGCAGAAGAATTTTTCTGAGAATCCACAAGCTCGGACAGGCTTGTTTGAAAAATATCGGCCAGTGCAATAAGATTACTCGCCGTAGGCTCAGATTGTCCAGTTTCCCACTTGGATACAGCCTGCCTGCTTACACCAAGCATGTCTGCGACATATTCCTGTGACAGTTTCAGTTCCTGTCGTTTATTTCTGATATTATCTCCAAGGCTCATTTTTATTACCTCCTGAAATAATTATACAGGATAATCCGGATATGGTCTACCAACTATATGTCAACCGGTGGTTGCACAGCTTTATATTCGTGGTTTCAAGTCACACAAGTATACACATACAAATAAAAAAACTGCTTTCACGCAGTTTTCACATTCATTGTGGTGCGGATGAAGGGACTTGAACCCCCACGACTGCTGTCGCCAGATCCTAAATCTGGTGCGTCTGCCAATTCCGCCACACCCGCAACTTATATGAATGAATTTTAGCACTTCATGGGCAAATTGTCAATTTATTTTGTCAGATACCTGCAAATCGTAAAAATACAGTAACAACAAATATACAAAATAATTATATGATGATATAATAAACACATAAAGATGAAAGGCACTGTATATGAAAAAAGAAATACGATCTGCAGTTCCGGATATAATTACTGCTCTGTTATACATAGTATCAGGGCTGATCATGAGAAACCATTTTGACATTCTGATAAAATATGTCTATTATACCAGCACGGCAACACTTATGCTTGGTGCTGTCAGGTCTGCGCTCACATACCTTATGACAGATAAAGATTCTGCTATGTTAGAAAGTGTTGTTAACATTGCCTTCGGTCTGATCTTATTACTTAAACCTTCATCTCTTCTGTTTATGATGAAATTTATAAGCGCCGCATATATGGCCCTACTGGCGTTCATACATATTATTGCTATTGTGCAGCGCAGAAAAGACAATGCAGGATCAAGAACAGGATACTTCATTCTCATACCGTTTGAAATTTTCTCTTCTCTGCGACTTCTTTTTGGAAAAGAACATCGATTGCAGCAATTAAACAGGTGGCTTGGAATGTATTTTATGGTATATGGATTGTGTGTGTTTCTTGATATCGTGGCATCGTTTAATATATTCCACAGACGTAAAAAGAAAAAATTCCATATTCCTCTCCCGGCTATAATCTGTGCTTTCATTCCCAAAAGGATCCTTAAAAGCATAAATAAACTTATGGACAATAATGAGCTGCCGATAGACAAAATAAACCATACGTCCGATGATACGGAAAGTGACATAGAGATATTTATACATATGGCAGACACACTGTACGGACAAGTCGGCCATGTAGATTTGTGCTTTGACAATTATGTCCTGTCTTACGGAAATTATGATGAGTCGAGCTATCGGCTTAACGGTATGCTTGGTGACGGAGTAATCGAAGTTATTGACAGAAACAAATATATCAGATTTTGCCTTGAGGTAAGCAATAAACATATTGTAAGCTTCGGGATCAAACTCAACGATGAAGATAAAATGCGCATGCAATGGAAGCTGAAAGATATTTTTGAAAACCTTACTCCGTGGGAGCCGCCGATAATGAGTTCACAATCAGACCTGATATCATCAACTCAATATGAACTGGATTATGCAAGTTCGCTGTATAAGGCTACCGATGCACTTTTCTACAAATTCAAAGATGGAAAATACAATAAGTTCAAAACATATTTCGGGCTTTCAACGAACTGTGCTGCACTGGTACAGGAAATTACTTCTAAAATCGGAGTAAGTCTGTTCGATTTTTCCGGAATACTTACACCGGGAACATATTATGATTATCTGGACAGCGAATTCAGAAGGAAAAACTCATTTGTTGTATCAAAAACACTGTATGCCCTGCCGAACAGGAGTTAAATTCCTGTTCTTTTATTTTATATATACTTTTTTCTTGACATTATTATACAAAAGTTATATTATAGCCTTCCGACAAATTTTTAAATAAAGAGAGGTGAATTTTATGGCAAGAAGACCTGTTTTCATTACCAACGAGAAAGCCCCGTATTTTACTGTATGTAATGTTGATTTTATTTACAATTCAGGAATGGCTCCGTCACAAAAGAAGAAAAATATCACTGCGATACACGAAGCTTTTCATAGGGTGGTTCCCGAAATGAAGGTACTGGAAATATCGAGCAAATCGATGCAAAAAAACGGCGATCTGCTTAGTGCATTTAACATGAAAAAATATGTACCGTCACTCGGAAAGAGTATTTGCGTGGAAAATATCTATCAGGCAGGAAAAGTATTTGAGAATGGTGGCCCGTACACAGACCTGCTTAATGTCTCCCCAAAAGAAGCGAAAACCGATGAACGGTTGAAAAGCAGCGGTAAAATCATAAAATTTGTATTTGATGGCAAAGACTTTCCCGCAGAACCGGTAAATATGTTTTATGATTACATATATATGAACGCACTGCTTGAAAATGACGACATTGCAAAAACATTGTTTGAGTATGATGCTTTTACTGACATAGAATTCAATCCTCAGAAGAGTATAAATTGTCAGGCAAGAGCAGCGGCGGTTTTTCTCTCGTTATCAAAACTCGGTCTTATTGACAAGGTCAAGGATCCTGACATGTTCATAGAAATGTTCGGAGAAACTCCCAAAGAACCTCTTCGCCAGAATATGCAGGAGTTTACTTCTGAAGAAACTAAAAAATCACTTTCCGCAGGGGATATCGTCATCCACAAAATATGGGGAGAAGGAAAAATAATTTCTGCGGACTGCGGCATACTGACTATAAAGTTTGAATATGTCGGAGAAAAGAAAATGGGAGAATCATGGGTGTTGCAGAACTGCATATACTGAATGTGAGATAAAAAAGCAGCTCATCGCAAGTTACGATGAGCTGTTTTTAATTATTTCACATATTATTCTTCAGATAAAGAATCGTTATCGGCTTCCGAAATCATTTTCTCAATTTCAGATACAGGAATAACAGTTGTTATCGATTCACAATCATCTATATCCTCTGCTACTTCTGCGTTTGTACTTTCAAAATCAGAAACATCATCAAATTCGGTTCTTGCGATTTCGGGAATAACCTTTGTCATCATTTCATCATCTTTATCAGCCTGCGATTCTCCGTCAACTGAATTTCCTTCAGTAAACTCAGTTGATCCCGGAAAAACAAATTCATTTGTATCAGAAGAAAGTTCCTCAGAGGATACATCATCAATATCAGGAGCATCCTCCTCCTCATCGTCATCAAAAAAGCCTGACTCACTGTTTTTCTTTTTGAGTACAAGAATAATTACAATACCTGCTGCACAAAGAACCATTACCGCAACAATCAGCATTGCGGGATCAATCCCCCCACCGTCATTGACATCATTATCCTCATCAGAAGGAATAATTTCACCGGAGAACAAAAGCTCTAAGTCAGCATCAGCAGCCGTGCCTGCAGGAATCTCATTATTTTCGGAGAATCCGCATATATCGCATGTTCTTTCAGCAAGTCCACTTATTTTATCGGTTGCAGGAGACAATACATTCCATAATGTGAATACATGCGCGCCATCTTCACATGGCGTAATCGGGGCTTCCGAAACTGTTACAGAGATTACCTGAGAGAGTGTTTCACCACCTTCATTAGTAATTTTGCAACGGAACTGTGCACCGTTGTAAAACATATCGTCAATTTCTTCAGCAAATTCACTTCGCTTTATTTTTGTTGACACCCACTTATTACTGTCTGAAAGCATATATTCCCATTCATACTTCAGATCTTTCCCTTCCGCTTTTACAAAAAGACTTAATGCATCACCAACAGTCACGAACTGAACAACGTCCGACTGAGAAATAATCCTCGGAGCCGCTGAAAGTACCGAAATTTTAATCTCATCCGTATATACTTCCCCGGCACTGTTATACACTTTACAACGATAAGCTCTGCCGTCCATAGCGGCAGTAACCTCATCAATAGTGATTGAATTGCTTTTCACACCGGTAAGAATCCAATCTGTTGCTTTTGGATCTTTATATGACCAATAATAAGATATGTTCTCTCCGCCTGCCGTAACAACAAGATTAAGAGGCTGACCTTCCTGAGCTACAATTTTCGGACCGGGCTGTTCAAGGATTACTATAGACATTGATACACTGATTGTAGCATTTTTCGTATATACAAATACATCATCATCAGTCCCTGTAATTTTACAACGAAAAACAGCGCCATTGAGCGAAGGATCTGCAGTCATAGTCAATTTATTGGTCTTTGAACTGCTTTCACTGGGGATTCTCCACTGAGATTCGCCATTTTTCTGATATGACCATGAATAAGTTACGCTTCCTTTGTTTGATTCACCCTCTGCAGAAAGAGTAAAATCCTTTCCGCTTTCAACGGAAACAGATTTAGGGTGTGTTGTGATTTTTATCTCTTCCGCGTCTTCCTTTACTGTAATTGTCATAGCCGACGTAGTCTCAGAACTAACTGTATTGGATACTATACACCGAATTTCCGCCCCGTCATATTTATCGCTGTCTACATTAACAGAATATGATGCAGAGCTACCTACAGCCTTATATGTAGATCCCGTAAGCTTCATTTCCCATGTGTAATGCAAATCATCACCTGTTGCTTCGACTGTAAAAGTAGCGGTTTCTCCCACATACACTGTCTGATTGTCACTTATACTAATAATCTTTACCTTTTTGATGGTATCCTCTCCGGTATTTTTATCATTATCCGAATCGCCATCACCAGGAGTAGAGACTTCTTCATCGTCTCCCTGAATATCACTTTCACTACCGTCCGGATTATCATTTCCTCCGTCATCAGAGATGTCGACGTCCCCACCTTCATTTTCAGTCTCATCATCAATAATAACATCACCGGATGAGCCCGTATCATCTGATTCGGACGCAAACGCGACAAACGGCATACTGATAATAAGCATAAGTGCCAATAATATGCACATCAATCTTCTTTTCATATATAGACCTCTGATCTTAAATTCTGTACTGTTTCATATATTTGCTGAAAAGTCCTAATGATAATACCACAGCTGTCATTTTTTTTCAATATTTTTATAAGCAAACCTATGAGTATTTGATAAATCCCCTTCGTTTTTCCGAGTTGACAAAGCTGATGACAGATAATATAATTAATTTGAAAAATAACAGCAATACTCAGCGGAGAATATCAATGAAATCATTACGAGAATTATACAAAATAGGCAAAGGTCCTTCAAGCTCACACACAATGGGGCCGTTCAATGCATGCCTTAAATTCAGAGCAGACAACCCGGATTGTGATTCGTACAAAGTTATACTTTATGGATCTCTTTCAAAAACAGGAAAAGGACACATGACTGATGAAGCTGTCAGAGAAGCTTTTGCCCCGAAAAATGTCGAAATAGTATTTTCAGACGATGAACTTTCAGAGAACGATCATCCGAATACAATGGATATATTTGCTGTATCAGACGGAACAGTCACCGACAGCAGGAGAGTATATTCTGTAGGCGGAGGATCTACAGAAATAAAGGGAGAGACAGCTTCTGCCTCAGAAGATATTTATCCGCTGGACACATATACTGAGATCGCATCATACTGCAAACATAACAATATGAGAATAAGTGACTATGTCTTTATGTATGAAGATGAAGGCATAAAAGATTATCTGCATGAGGTATGGAGAGCGATGAAACAGAGTATAGATGAGGGACTATCCGAAGATGGGGAACTTCCGGGAGGCCTTCACGTTGCGAGAAAAGCACAGTTCCTGTTTAATGCACGTCATATTGATGAATCTGATTCTACAAAAGAAAACCGTATGGTATGTGCGTATGCATATGCAGTGTCCGAACAGAATGCTGCAGGAGGAATTATCGTAACGGCACCTACCTGTGGTTCCTGCGGAGTAATTCCCGCAGCACTGAAATATATGCAACAGAAAAAAGGATTCACCGATGATGAAGTGATCAATGCACTTGCTGTAGGCGGACTTGTGGGAAATCTCATAAAAACAAATGCCTCTATCAGCGGTGCCGAGTGTGGCTGTCAGGCAGAAATAGGCTCAGCATGCTCAATGGCAGCTGCGGCCCTTGCAGAACTGCATGAAATGGGGATAGATCAGATAGAATATGCAGCGGAAGTTGCTATGGAACACCATCTCGGCCTTACATGCGATCCGATCTACGGACTTGTGCAGATACCATGTATCGAAAGAAATGCTGTTGCGGCAATGAGGGCGATAAATGCAGTATCTCTGGCAAACTTTTTGACGACGACACGAAAGATCAGCTTTGATATGGTTGTTGAGGCAATGTACGAAACCGGCAGAGACCTTCATCACATTTACAGAGAAACATCCGAAGGCGGACTTGCAAAGCTTTACACAAGAGAATAAAATCTTTATAACTTAAGAGGACTAAAAAATGGACAAACCCGTAATTATAGGCATCGCAGGCGGTTCAGGCAGCGGAAAAACAACACTGACAAAAAATATTTACGAAAAATTTAAAGATGATGTGAGTATTATCAGCCACGACAGTTATTACAAGGATCAGACGCATCTGTCAATGGAAGACAGAGTAAAGACGAATTACGATCATCCCAATGCATTTGATACTGATCTCCTTCTCACGCATCTGAATGAGCTTCTTGCAGGAAATGATATATACTCCCCTGTTTACTCATATGTGGAGCATACGAGAACAAGTGAAACAGTGCTTGTAAAATCTAAAAAAGTAATTCTCCTTGACGGTATCCTTATTTTTGAAAACAAGGAACTCAGAGATCTCATGGATATGAAAATATATGTGGACACTGACAGCGATGTAAGAATAATAAGAAGGATTCTGAGGGATGTCGGCGAAAGAGGAAGAGACCTTCAGTCAGTGACCCAGCAATACATAAATACAGTAAAACCTATGCATGAGCAGTTTGTGGAACCAAGCAAGAAGTTTGCGGATATCATAATCCCCGAAGGCGGCCACAATCAGGTTGCACTTTCTATGCTTTATCACAGAATATATTACATATTAAACAATGACTGAGTCAAAGGCCGTCGGAATATAATGTCCGGTGGTCTTATCATTTTATACGTTTGCCAAATGTGAAAGTTTGTGTTAGAATGACATATATCTTGTTTACACAGGAAAGAAACTCAGGAGTCAGAGTTTCATATGGTAAAATTTCTGTCTTATATAAAACTATACGGGAGGAAGATCGTGCATAACAGTGGAAATTTATTCATAGTGGCTACACCTATCGGAAACCTTAAGGATATAACGTTGAGAGCATTGGAAGTACTAAAAGAAGTGGATTTTATATTGTGTGAAGATACAAGACATTCAGCTGTTTTGTTGAATTATTATGAAATAAAAAAGCCTCTTTATTCTTACCACAAATTTAATGAAGCCAAAAGCTGTGAATTTATCATATCAAAACTGCTTGATGGGCAAAACGCAGCGCTGATCTCCGATGCCGGAACACCATTGATCTCTGATCCGGGAAATATCCTTGTAAAAGAGCTAATTGAGAATAATATAGACTTTTATGTCATCCCCGGAGCAAGCGCAATACTCAGTTCTGTAATAATGTCCGGATTTGATACAGACAGATTTTTCTTCAACGGTTTTCTTCCGAAAAAAAGAAACAAGAGAAAAGAGATACTTACACAGAACGGAAAATATCCGTTTATGAGTGTATATTACGTTTCACCTCATGAGCTCACAGACGTTCTGGAGGACGTAAACGACCTTTTACCTGACAGGGCGTTATCTCTTTCGAAAGAACTTACAAAGCTCCATGAACAGACTCTCAGAGGCTCTGCGAGGGAGATAATGGATATGCTGCCTGAAGATATAAAAGGCGAATACGTACTCATCATTGATGGCGGAAGTGAAGAAACTCCTTCCCTGAGCGATGAAGACATAAAGGCCCAATTCAATGAACTGTCGAAGCAGATGAAAGCAAATGATGCCTTAAAGTTACTGTCCGCACAGACAGGGATCCCAAAAAGAGAGCTTTACGACAGATTTATGAAAAAGTAAAAAAACAAACACCTCTGTGCATGTTGCATAGAGGTGTTTTAATTGTCGGATTTATTTATTATTCTTGTTATTTGTCAGAAATTCCGGAAGTTCCCATACGTTCTTGGGTCTTTCCGTTGTTGTTTTCTCTGTATTTGTTCTTGTTGTACGTGTCGCTGCGGTTTTCGGTGCAGATGCTGCAGTATTCAACGGTCTCATATCTGTTTTATCATCGGTGAACCCTGTTGCGATAACAGTAACCTTGACATCATCTTCCATCGTCGGATCGATGCATGCACCAAAGATAATGTTTGCATCCGGATGAGCCTCTGCACGTACGATTTCAGCAACTTTGCTGACACCGAAGAGTGTAAGGTTTTCGCCGCCTGTAATATTGATAAGAACACCTGTTGCTCCTGTGATATCTGTTTCGAGAAGCGGGCTCTTGATCGCCAGAACAGCAGCTTCTTCGAACTTGTCCTTACCGCTTGCTTCACCCATACCCATATGAGCAAGTCCTGCATCTTTGACGATGGTACGGACATCCGCAAAGTCGAGGTTGATGTATGCAGATGTAGAAATAAGGTCTGTAATGCCTTTTACACCTTTAAGGAGAACTTCATCGGCCATTTTGAGAGCTTCTTTAAATGTTGTTGTTTCTGTAGCCATCTGCATAAGCTTATCGTTCGGTATAACAACCAATGCATCAACGTGCTGTTTGAGAAGTTCGATACCAAGCTCAGCATTTGTCCTTCTCACCTTACCTTCGTATGAGAACGGCTTTGTAACAACACCTACAACCAACAGATCCATCTCTCTTGCAATACGTGCGATTACATGGGAAGCACCTGTTCCTGTGCCACCGCCCATACCTGCCGTAATAAATACAAGATCAGCTCCGGAAAGAAGTTCTCTGATCTGTTCTTCATTTTCTTCAGCGCTTTTCTGTCCCATTTCGGGATTAGATCCGGCGCCGAGACCTTTTGTTGTCTTTTCACCGATCTTAAGTTTATATTCTGCCAATGAATTGTTAAGATCCTGGTTATCCGTATTTACAGCATAGAATTCTACGCCTTCCATGTGTGATTCTATCATTCTGTTGACTGCGTTGTTACCTGCTCCGCCTACGCCGACAACTTTAATTACTGCTTCATTAAGATTATCTTCTGTCAGAAATTCGAATGCCATATGTAATCCTCCAACTGTGCATTTATATTATTGTAATTCTTTACGCTTAAAATAACAAGTGTTTTTTAAGAAAAAATCATTTTATCTCAATTACTTTATATACAGGGCGGCTGTCTTCAACGACCTCTGCCATAATATGCCTGTCCTCATACATTATAAATTCTTTTATAAAATCCTTGTTTTGCTCAAATGCAGCATATGTATAGAATTTCACTACATTTGACTTCACCGTATACAGATAATTAACTCCGCTTTCAGACACATATATTTCGGAAATATAATCGACAATGTCATTTTTACGAGCAAAATCATATATGCTTTTGACAACTCCCAGACGTGCATCTGCAGAAAAGTCAAACGAAGTACCGATATTCACTTCCCCAAGTTCTGCATCTGAAGCAAACGAAACGAGTATAACATTCAAGTCTGTAAGCGTATCTTCACTTTTCAGTATTATTCCGTCACTGTCCAGGTAATAATAAATTCCACCATTCAGAAAAGCAATTTCACTGCTTCTCTCTTTAATATATATATATACTTCCGACGGGTAATCCCTTACAATACTCACACTCTGAACAAAACTCAGTTTACTCAGCGCCTCTTCTGCAGCAGATGTATTGTATGAAAAAATATTATCACCCTGCCTTATTCCGCTTGTATTTATTATATCTGCTTGTGTAAGTTTTATATTTCCCTCAATATGAACTTCATCTATCGTAAAATAATCACTTCTGCTGAATATGTATAAAGCCGATAATACAATAAAGACGACTAACAGTCCCAGTATTAATTTCTGGGACCCTGTCTTTTTTATATTTCGTCTTCTTTCTTTAGGAATGATCCTGTATCTGACTCTTTTCTTTTTTGCCATTTTATCCTCTAATCAGGTACGTACCTTATATCCGCACCCAAATCTGCAAGATTCTGATGAAAATTTTCGTATCCTCTGAATATGTGTCCGACATCTTCCACTATGGTATTTCCGTTTGCACGAAGACCAGCAAGAACCAATGCTGCACCACCCCTGAGGTCTTCAGCATATACCCTTGTGGCACTGAGAGACTGTACGCCGGTAACAACTGCAATCCTGCCTTCAATTTTGATATTTGCTCCCATACGGACAAGCTGAGATGTAAATCTGTATCTGTTTTCAAATACTGTTTCATTTATGATCGCCGTAGAGTTACTGACTGTGAGCATCGAAGTGAATACCGGCTGCAGATCTGTAGGAAAACCGGGATACGGCATACTGATTATGCTGTCGATACAGTTCACTTTTCCGTCTGACGAAACTCTTATACCGTCAGAATAATTCTGAACCGTCAGTCCACTTTCAATGAGTTTGTAATAAGGTGATTTTATATGTTCAAGCGATGCATTTTTAATTAAAACATCGCCACCACACATATTCACAGCGCACATATACGTTGCGGAAACTATTCTATCACTCATTATATCATAACTGCAACCATTTAATCTATCTACACCCTCGATATATACGGTATTTGTTCCCGCACCGTAAACTCTTGCTCCCATTGCATTGAGAAAATACTGCAAATCCACTATTTCAGGCTCTTTCGCAGCATTCGATATAGAAGTAACACCTTTTGTAAATATGCTTGCAAGCATAATATTTTCCGTAGCACCTACACTGGGGTAATTCAGGTGAATATTCCCTGAATGAAGATCTTTGGCGTCAACCAAAATATATCCGTGATCTTCGGTTATTTTTGCTCCGAGATCCCTCAGACCTTTCAGATGCATATCGATTGGCCTGAGCCCGATATCGCATCCTCCGGGATATGAAAATTTTGTTTGTCTGTTTCTCGCAATAAGCGCTCCCATCAAGATTATTGAAGAACGCATTTTATTGACAAGACATTCTGAAACCGTACTTCCGCTGAGCTCTGAAGCATCTATGTACAGAGAATTTCCATCTGTTGTGATCATGCATCCAATAGATGAAAGGATCTGTTTCATTATACTTACATCGGCAATATCCGGGACATTATTCAGAACAACAGTACCTTCACACAGAACACATGCTGCCATTATCGGGAGTGCAGCATTTTTAGATCCCTGAAGAGAAATCTCGCCTTCAAGACGATTTCCGCCATTTATTATGTACTTCCCCATCAAAACCTCCAAAACAGAATATGTTACATATTATTCAGGAGATCACATATGGGTTACTCAACTTAATGAGTTATTTTTAAAAGTTTTTCGACTTCCTGCGCGATAAGCTCTGATGAATTTCTGATACCTATCCTTTCGGAGTTTTCTCTCATTTTTTTGCTCTTTTCCTCATCAAAAACGATGTCTTCCACGCAAGAGACAAGCATGTCACATGTAAGTCTGTCATCTTCAATGAGAACAGCTGCTTCATTTTTTACGGAGAACATTGCGTTCTTGGTCTGATGATCGTTTACCGCATAAGGATACGGAATATAAATAGCAGGAACACCCACATAATTTATTTCCGAAAGGCTCATTGCCCCACTGCGTGATATTACTAAATCTGCAGCATTAAGCATCATAGGCATATCTTCCGTAAATGAAAGGATCTTTACATTATCATACATATCAGGATCAAATCCTTTTTCTTTTAAAGAATTCATCACCGATTCATAATCATCTTTTCCCGTAATATGAATAAAGAAAAAATCCTTATTATCTGCCTTACGCATTATCATTTCAGAAACTGCGTCATTTATGCTTTTTGCACCAAGACTTCCACCCATTGAAAAGATAAATTTCTGATTTTCATTTATACCAAGTGATTTACGGGCAAGCTCCCTCGTGAAAAGACCAAATTCTCTTCTTACAGGGTTACCCGTAAGAACACATTTTTCCGGCTTTTTCATATAATCACGTGCTCCGGAAAATGGAATGCATACCGTATCAACAAATCCGGACAATGTTTTAATCGTAAAACCGGGAATCACATTCTGTTCACTTATAAGGGTCGGAATTCCTTTCAGCGCCGCACACATAGTAATCGGACCGGAAATGTAACCTCCTGTACCGATAACCATATCGGGTTTAAGTTCTTTAAGAAGTTTGAACGAGTCCTTCATAGCGATGCAAAGTCTTCCGATAACTTCCATCTTTTCTTTAATACCGTAAAAGCGTTCAAATGCCGAAACATGCAGATTGTGGATAACATATCCTGCAGCAGGAACAGCTCTTCCTTCAATCTGATTATGTCTGCCCACAAATTCTATCTGCCAGTCTTCATGTCTGTGTCTGAGTTCATTGGCTATGGCAATAGCAGGATAAACGTGTCCGCCTGTGCCGCCGCCTGCAACAAGGACTTTCATATTTTTCTTCTCCGTTTTTTATTTTTAATTATTCTTTCGCCGAATGTTTCTCGATACATTAAGTACAATTCCCATACCAAACAGGAGAGTGACCAATGAAGATCCACCTGAACTGATAAACGGAAGTGTGATTCCTGTGGAAGGCATACTGTTTGTTACAACGGCAATATTCAGAAATACCTGAATTGCGATCAATATGCCCATGCCAGAGCATATGAGTCTGCCGTACATATCCGGTGCCCTGAGACCGAGAATCAGGAGTCTGAATACAAGGAATAAAAATCCGAATATCACAAAAAGACAACCGAATAAACCAAGTTCTTCTCCTATAATCGAAAAAATATAGTCATTCTGCGATTCGGGAATATAACTTAATTTCGCAACCCCATTTCCTATTCCCTGACCAAACAGTCCACCTGAGCCAAGAGCCATAAGAGACTGTGCAGGCTGCCAGCCCGAACCCAGAAGGTCTGCAAAAGGATCGAGAAAGGCGAATAATCTTTGTACTCTCCAAGGTGATGAAAGGACATAATAAGCAACCGCACCACAGCCCAGACCGCCAAGAGCTACGATATAAGACAGCCTTCCACCTGCCATGAAAAAAATTCCGATGATAAGTCCGGCGACAATTATTCCTGAGGAGAGCGCCGGCTGCAAAACTATAATGAGGCACAAAACACCGCAAAAAATCAATGTCTTTAAAAATGTTTTGGTCTTATGAACTTCGGAAATTCGTTTATCCATTATATGTGACATAAACAGCAAGACAGCTATCTTTGTCGGTTCAACAGGCATAAATGTAACAGGACCTATGGAAAGACCTCTGGTGGCACCCTTTACCTCTCCACTGAAACCGTCAACAAAAATCAGACACAACATAACAAACATCAACAAAACTGCGAATCCCGCATATTTTCTTGTATGTCTGTAATCGATAAGAGATACCAGATACATCAACACAAGGCCAACAGCAGCATATTTTATCTGACTTGTAACAATGGAAAATTCATTTCCGGCAAGCCTTGCTTCGTACATACTTGCTGACCAGATCATCACGAATCCTGTACAGAGAAGTATCAGTATGAGCATTACTATCGTCAGATCACTTCTTTTTTTTGCTTCAGCTTTCATTCCTCTGATCATCAGCGGAATTGTATGCCACATATCGGAGCAACTTTTTTCTATATGTGTACCGACATTTCTGAAAGTGCTCCCCAGAGAGAAGTTTACAATATAACTGCGTGTCTCTTTAAAAAAATCATGCAGTTCCTTTATTTCATTTCTGAAAAATCTTTTTACGCCCATTTTCGGTCTGTACCTCCGCATATATGCCGAACTATAAGTTTCTCACAAGTTCTTTAAATACCCTACCCCTTGTCTCATAACTATCAAACATATCCCAGCTCGCGCATGCAGGAGATAAAAGTACATAATCTCCTTCCTTAGCTAATTCCGCACATTTTGCGACTGCTTGTTCGTAATTTTCCACTTTATATATTCTGTCATAGCCTGCTTTATTTGCACTGTCAACAATCTTTTGCGTTGTGGCACCAAGCACAACACAGGCACGGGTATCTTTATTTTTGATGATCTCAAGAAGTTCATCAAATTCACTGTGTTTATCATAACCACCGAGAATAATAACGAGTCCACTTTGAATCGCATCAAGAGCGACCATTGTTGCTTCCGGGTTCGTACCTTTTGAATCATTTACATAAATGACGCCATTTTTAGTAGCAACATATTCCATTCTGTGTTCGACAGGCTCAAAGTTTCTGAGAGTATTTTTAATGCTGTCAATATCTATACCACATATGTAAGCCGCGAGAGATGCACACATTGTATTTGCTGCATTGTGCAGACCCAAAAGCTTCATTTCATCGGGACGGATCAATGAAAAACTATTGCCGTCCATATTTATTATGATTTCGTTGTTCTCCAAATATGCACCTTCAACTTTTTCTTTCAGAGAAAAATATACATATTTGCATTTGACAAGACTATGCAGTTCTCTTGTAAGGGGATCGTCATAATTAAGGATAACAACATCATCCCCTGTCATATTTTCAAACACTCTCGCCTTGGCCGCAATATAATTTTCCATCGTTTTATGTCTGTCAAGGTGATCCGGAGTAATATTAGTGATAACAGCAACCTTCGGATGAAGCTTTCTGTTCTGAGAAAGCTGGAAAGAGCTTATTTCAAGAGCAATATAACTGTCTTCCGATGCATCTTTTGCGTAGTTAATGAACGGATCACCTATATTTCCGCCCACATAAGTTTCTTTTCCGCCGTTTCTGAAAAGTTCACCCGTAAGAGTTGTTGTGGTTGTCTTTCCGTTAGTTCCTGTAATTGCAACGACAGCTCCTTTATAAAAGGAATATGCAAATTCAATCTCACTGTATATTTCCACACCTTCTTCTCTCGCAACAACACAAGGCGGTATTGTATCCGGTGCTCCCGGACTCAAGATCATTGCATAAGCGCCTCTTATATCATTTCTGTCGGGATTCGCACCGAAATGTGTAATTATACCCTCAACATTAAGTGTAGTTTCAACGCCGAAACCTTCTTTTTTTAGTTGTTCAAACTCTTTTGTATCACACAAAAGTGCCGTTCCACCATTTTTTGCAATAAATTTAGCAACACAGATTCCACTTCTGCCGGCACCTATTATTACAAATTTATTACCATTAACTTTGAATTCCATGCAATTACTCCTTTAAAATGTTATATTCAATGACAACATAGCGATCATTACACAAACTGCGGTGAATACCCAGAATGAAATTACTATTTTCGTTTCTTCATATCCAATCAGCTCAAAATGATGGTGTATCGGTGCCATTTTAAACAGTCTCTTTCCGTGAGTCAGTCTGAAATATCCTATCTGAAGAACAACAGAAAGTGCTTCGATAACATATATAAGCCCTGCGATCACTACAAACAATTCCGTCTTGCTCAGTACCGCAATCACAGAGACTGCACCGCCAAGCGCCATAGATCCGGTATCCCCCATAAACACTCCTGCCGGGTTGAAATTATAACACAAAAATCCCAGACATCCACCTATAACAGATGCACCGAAAATACTCATCGATGTATATCCGTCTGATATACATGCGAAAAGAAAGAACGTCATAACGATCATCGTAACGCCGCTTGCAAGTCCATCAAGACCATCTGTGAAGTTTACCGCATTCAGAATACCTACAACGGCGAATATAACAAACGGAATAAAGAATATACCCAGATCAAAATTTACGTTAAAAAACGGAATGATAATATCTGTACCAAGATCAGGGTGATATGCTGTGTATATTGCAAGCGCTGCAGAAACTACAATCTGCAGTATTATCTTATGTCCCATACCTAGACCGAGAGATGCCGATGAAATCCCCTGTTCATAAACCACCGCATTTTTCTGTGCGATCTTAACGTAATCATCAAGGAATCCGATAAGCGAAAAAATAACCGTAAGGAGTACCGCGAACAGAAGTGTAAAGTCAGTTCCTCCGGAAAACAATATACAGGTTACGATTATTGCCACAAGGAATGATATCCCACCCATGGTTGGAGTTCCCGCTTTCTTATAATGAGTTTTTGGCCCCAACCCTCTCACCGGCTGTCCGAATTTGAGACTGGCCAGAACAGGAATCAACTTAGGACATATGATTATCACGATGAAAAATGAGATCAGCGTCGCAATTATTGGTCTGTTCATTACTTCTCAATAGCCTCCTTAAGTGAAAAATACACATGTTCAAGTTCCATGCCTCTCGAAGCTTTAAATAATATACAGTCATCTTTCACAGTGGTTTCATTAAGGTATTTTGAGAGAGAAATTTTATCGACAAATGCAATACATATCCCCGAAGACTGTATCGAATCGAAGCCTTCTTTATAGTCATTTGCATATTCGCCTACAGAGTACACAAAATCAATATCTTTTGTTGCCGCATATTCTCCGCACTGTCTGTGAAGTTCTTTTGACTGCTCTCCAAGCTCAAGCATATCACCCACAACAGCTATCTTCCTTCCTTTTGCCATATGACCAAGAACATCCATAGCAGCTCTCATTGAATCCGGGTTAGCATTATATGTGTCATTTATAAGTGTTGCAAATTCACTTCTGGAAATATCCATTCTGTTTTTACTGGGAACAAATTTTTTTAGTCCACTTCTTATCTGATCGCAGCTAAGTCCATATTTAAGAGCAACTGCTATTGCACTGAGACAATTAAGAACATTATGTCTGCCCGGATACAAAAATTCAAATCGCTCATCTTTTCCGTTTATTTTTACAGTAAAGAACATTCTGTCACTCTCGTAAACGATATCTTTCGCCTGAAGGTCTCCGTTATCAATACCCACTTTGACTACATTAAAATTATCATTTTCATAATGAATGAAATACTTATCTTCACCGTTCAGAATCGCTGTATTTTCTTTTCCAAGAAATGCGAATGCTTCTGTTTTTGCGGCAAATATATTATCCTGCGTACCAAGATATTCTATATGACAAAGACCGATATTTGTAATAACCACCGTATCCGGCCTTACAATATCGCAATTTCCGTATATTTCTCCACGACTGCTCATAGACATTTCAATAACTCCGATCTCATGAGCATGATCAAGATCAAATAACGTAAGAGGAACACCCGTAGTGCTGTTGAGATTCCCTTGAGTTTTCAGAACATTGTATTTTTCCGAAAGAACAGCTGCGATTATATCTTTTGTCGTTGTCTTTCCACTGCTTCCCGTTACAGCAATATACTTTATAGGAAACATTGCAATGTATGCTTTGGTCAGTGCCTGTAAAGCGGTAAATGTGTCTTCAACAAGGATCTGACATACATCAATATCTTGTTTCTCGCTGACAA
This sequence comes from Anaerofustis stercorihominis, assembly GCA_015058295.1. Lineage (GTDB taxonomy): Bacteria > Bacillota > Clostridia > Eubacteriales > Anaerofustaceae > SVCP01. The sequence goes on along the minus strand of SVCP01000007.1, from coordinate 34,476 downwards.
CCACTGCACAAGCACCATTTTCAACGGCAGAACGAATAAACCTATGACCATCTGTAACTTCGCCCTTGAGAGCAAAAAATATCATTTTTTCTTTTGCGACTCTCGAATCCACACAAACCCCTTCGGCAATTGTATTTTCATCCCCGCATACAATTTGCCCGTTCATCATAGACGCTATTTCTTTCACAGTAAATCTGAGCATATTCTCCCCCCAATAACAAACGATGACTTGTCACGTTACATCGTGTAATTATAACACAACTGCGTAGCATAAAAAACATACTACGCACAAAATTCACTCTAAATATTCAAAATAAACATCAATAACAGAACCTCTTTCAACCGGAGTTCCGGCTTTAACGCTCTGGGATTTTACTATCCCGCCGCCATTGACATTACATACAAGACCGATAGAATCCAAAAGCCGGCTTGCCTGCGAAACGCTCATTCCTTTCAGATCAGGCATTTCCACGGGGGCATTGCTATCTTCGGACACAACAAGTTTAATTTCAGTGCCTTCCGTATACTCTACAAGCATCGGACTTTGAGACGTAATAACCCCATTCTCACTACCCTGTATTTCAAATTTTATTCCCAAGGCATCAAGGAGTTCTTTTGCATCGGCAAGTTCTTTCCCGCGCAAATCCGGAATAAGAACTTTAGCCGACATTTCGGCTGAATCGGAAGTAGTTTCATTAATATCCAGACTGCATAGGTACTCATAACAGCTTTTGAGTATCTTTGCGCCCAATGGAGCAGCTACAGAGCCCCCCATAGTAAACGTACCTGATGGTTCGTCAACTATGACCATAACAGAAAGTTCCGGATCATCATATGGGATCATACCGTAAAAGCTTGCAACGTATTTACCCGAAAGGTATGCCCCGTTCTCAAATTTCTGAGCAGTACCGGTCTTCCCACCAATCTTCATACCCTTGTAGTACCTGCCGATTGTATTATTATTGCCTGCAGTATAGTGCATTATATCACGTATAGTTGCAGACGTACTTTCACTTATAACTCTGCGGATTACTTCCCTGCCAAATTCCGTTGTCACCTCATTTGTTTCACTGTCCACAACATATTTCGCAACTCTCGGAACAAGAAGCTCCCCACCGTTTACGGCAGTATTAAGTGCCTGAAGCATCTGAATTGGAGTAACACCAAGTCCCTGACCAAATGCAAGGGTTACAAAATCAACCAAATTGACATCCTGATTTACAGACAGGATACCACTTTCTTCTCCATCAAGGTCAATACCTGTAGGCATGGCAAAACCATAATTGTAAATATATTTATAAAAAATATCAGGCCCCATTTCCATTGCTATTTTCATCATAGCCGGGTTACAGGAGTTACTTACAGCATCTGCAAGATTTTGACTGCCGTGTCTCCCCGGATAAACATCACATTTGATGCGGACACCACCTACGGTCAGATACCCCGCACAGTTATAGTATCTTGAAGTTGAAGAAATATTTTCTTCAAGAGCTGCTGTTGTCGTGATAATCTTAAATGTAGATCCCGGCTCGTATATGTATGATGTCAATGGATTTTTCCACATTTCAAGCTGATTATCACTCAGATCATTATCAGTTTTTGACAGCATTGCTTTCTTGAAATCTTCTGTTACTGTCCACGGATCGGAAAGATCATATCCCGGGTATACAGAGTACGCAAGAATCTCTCCGGTATCAGGATCAGATACAGCAACAATAACACGTTTCGGCTTATTTTCAAGATATGCTTCATAAACGATATTCTCAACATAATATTGCATTATGCTGTCAATGGTCAAAACGAGATTGCTGCCCTGAATTGCTTCTACTTTTGTCTGAGTGAGAGATTCAATTTCTCTTCCGTTGGCATCTTTTATAACAGTTTCAACTCCATCGATACCTTTAAGCACAGAATTATACTCCGCCTCCACACCGTATGCCCCTTCATGATCCACATTAGTAAAACCAAGAATATACTGCGCAAATTCCGGATCTGTATAGTACCTTTTCTTATCCTCAAAGACTGCGAGGAACTGTTTTGATTTCGTATCGGAATTGTATTTTTTATCGAGTTCAAGAGCTGTCATGTAATCGACTCTTCTTTTTATGGTCACTTCTGACGAATCTGACGTTACCATTTTATACACATCATCATAATTCATTTGAAGTGCTTCACTTAACTCGCCGGCAATATCTTCCGGATACTCAATATTCGCCGGATACACAACAATTCTGGCACAGGTTGCATCCTTTGCCAGAATATTCATGTTCCTATCATATATATCTCCTCTGCTAGCAGTTATAGAAGAACTGTATGTAATTAAATCCTTTTGTTTTTGTGTATATTCATCGGCCTGAATAATCTGAATATACACGAGTCTTATAATGAGAAGCATAAACACAAAGCATATAATGCCGAATGCTCCAAGAATACGCCTCTCCGCTACTCTTGAGTTTTTAGTTCTCATAATAATACCTCTTAAAAAAATCAGAATCCAAGCTTTTCCAGAATCGCAGACACAAATCCACCTTCGGAATCCTGCTGAATATTTTCATTTGCAGACGGAGTTGCATATCTGATGTATTCATAGTCTTCCTGAGTCGCTTTACGCATACCAAGAACACTGCTTGCATACGACTCAACCTCTCCGAGACTGCACTGCGCCATAATCTTTCCTTCAAGCTCATCATTTACTGTGAGAATACTTTCGTATTCCGCCTGCAATGCAGCAACTTCATTATTCAGCTGATAAATCTGCGCACTCAGTGAGCACAATGTTACAGCCGAGATAAGGAACATCGCAAACAGGAATGCAACGATCTGCGATGCATTTATGTTTGAAATGGTAAACTTCGATGCTATCTCTCCGATGCGGATCTTTCCTCTTCTCAGGCTTATTGAGCCGGGTGTCGTTACTGTCTGATAGTTTACCGTGTTGTTCATATTATTTCTCCTGCTTTATATCTATTCTTAAATCTTTTTCTTATTCTTCTAATTTTTCCGCAACTCTGAGTTTTGCACTTCTGGAACGGGCATTTTCTTCTGTTTCTTTGTTTTTTGGAGTATAAACCGACTTATTGATGAGTTTTATTTTCGGCTTGTTATTGCAGACACATACCGGAAAATCTTTCGGGCAAATGCAACCTGTACTCATCTTTTTATACGCCTTCTTGACTGCTTTATCTTCAAGGGAATGGAAAGATATGATACATATTCTGCCCGCAGGGTTAAGCCGTCCTATTGCTTTCTCAATACACTCTTCAAGTCCTTCGAGCTCGCTGTTAACTTCTATCCTTATCGCCTGGAATGTTTTTGTGGCGGGATGTCTGCCCTTCTGATGAAACTTTCTGGGAATAGTATCATAGACAAGTTCAGCAAGCTGACATGTTCTTTCAAAAGGAGCTTTTGCTCTTTCTGCAATAATCCTTCTTGCTATCTGAGGAGCAAAACGTTCTTCACCATATTCAAAAATGATCCTTTTCAGTTCAGTCTCGTCGTATTCATTGACAACGTCTTTCGCGCTGAGAGGAGCATCTGTATTCATTCTCATATCGAGCGGTCCGTCATTTCGGAAAGAAAACCCCCTGTCACCTTCATCGAGTTGAAATGATGATACCCCAAGGTCTACCAGAATCCCGTCAACATACGGAATCTCAAGCGAATCGAGCACTTTATCAAAATCTTTGTAGTTACTGTGAACGAAATGACATTTGTTTTTCAGATCCGAACTTCTCTGATATCCTCTTTCTATAGCATCTTTATCGAGATCAAGACCGATATATATTCCATTTTCGCTTAGTCTTTCACAAATGCCTCTGCCGTGGCCGAAACCACCGAGGGTCATATCAAGATAAACCCCGTCAGGTTTTATATTAAGTGCCTGAAGACACTCTTCGTACATTACAGGTATATGTCCTTCAAACTTCATTTTTGTCTCCTGAGCTAAAGTCCGAAATTCTGCCAGATATCATCAATTTCTTCCGGAGAAATTTCAAGTTCCTCATCCCATCTGTCAGCATCCCACACTTCGATGTGCGTTCCCACATCTGCGATAGCGAGATATTTTATAAGAGATGCATGATCTCTCTGTTTCTGAGGAATGGTAATTCTTCCCTGTTTATCCATAGCGCTCGTGGCAGAATCCCCGATGAAGTATCTCTGGAGCTTTCTTCCGCTTCTTGATGAGCCTTTGGAAATGATCAGCTTGCACTGTTCTTCCCATGCTTCGTCGGAATATAGATAAAGGCACGGTTCACCGACGCCTTTGGCAATATGCACCACTTCGCCGAGCTTTGCACGGTATTTTACGGGAATCATCACCCTTCCCTTGTCGTCCATTGTATAAACATTGTCTCCAGCCACCGGGAACCTCCTTTCTACCACCAATTATTACCTTTTAGTTACCATTTTTTTCTTAAAATTACCACTGCATACATTCTAACACCACATAGAGACTTTGACAAGCATTAATTGTAAAAATCACATAAAAAACACAAATTTCAGGCAACAGCAGTAATCAAAAAAAGAATATTTTCTTATTTTTCTCTTTATTTATTTTCGATAGTTAAGTATAATGATATTTTAAGGAGGTATCTGCAGAATGAACTTTAATACAAAGATAAAGGAAAGTATTATAAACAGAATCAATAGTATCGGAAATACAGACATTGCATATGATGATAACCTCCCGGAAGAAACAATACCCCTGACAGACAATCTGTCTCTGGAGGCTGAATTGGCTGCATATCTGAACCTGTCCGCATCAATAATTTTCAAAGGCTCGGGCAGAATCAACATAAGATTTGAAAGTGAACTCGACCTGCTGACAGAGAGATTTGCATATTTGTGTGAAAAACTTTTTTCTGCCGATGTGGCGAAGGTATCTTCGCAGAAAAGTGAATTCGGAGGCCGGACTATATATATTGCCCTCATTGAGGACAGCGCTGTATCGAAGGAAATACTTCACTATTTTTCAATAGCTGAATTTTATCCGACATTCAGTCTGAACAACAACATTGACAGAAGCATACTGCAGAACGAACAGTCATTGCGTCATTTTGTGAGAGGAGCATTCCTTTGCTGCGGATACCTGAACGATCCCAGATCATCTTATATGGTGCAGTTCAGTATCAGGCACAAAAGCATCGCCGAAGATATGAAAGATATTCTTAAAAAGCTTGGTTTGTCTGTAAATCTGAGACAGAAAGATTCTTATCATGTCATAACCATAAGAAAAGCAGAAGACATTTCTGATCTGATGGCATTCTGTGAGGCTTACAGCGCGGTACTGTTGTTTCAGGAAGAGAAAACTCTCAAGGATATGAACAATACAATGAACCGCAAAGTAAACTGCGATACGGCAAATATACAAAAAACTGTGGAAGCGTCTATAGCACAGATATCCGCAATAAACAAACTGATTAATTCGGGGCGTTTTCAGAAGCTCCCCGAAAAACTGATCCAGACAGCGCAACTACGGCTTGACAACCCGGAAGAATCACTCAGTGAACTGGCTAAGATATCGTCTCCCCCTGTCAGCCGCTCAACTCTTGATAAAAGATTAAGAAAGCTTATTCAGCTTGCAGACGAAATTTGAAAGATGGTGATATGATTGGCAAACACTAAGACAAAGCAAAGTTCCGGTAAGGCCGGTTCAGCAAAAACAACTGCTTCTGCAAAGAAGACAAATAATAAATCAAATACAGCAAAGACAAAAGAAAGCATGCCCCTTCAGCTCAGAAATGAAGTGGCGGGCGTTATATTTCTTTTTGTGGGTATATTCGCACTGTACAGTGTATTATCCAAAAGCGAGGCTTTACTGCCGGCACTGACATCTGCTATTCTCGTACCATTACTCGGAACTTCCGGAAGTGTTATATTTTCCGTTATATTGATATTGCACGGTGGTTGCAAGCTTATGAATATAGAGTCATTCACGCAGCACAAAGCAGGAATGTATGTTTATATTATCTTTGTAAACGTGCTTGTATTGATGAGTCTCAGTATTGGAATTTTTGATAATAGTCCTCTCTCATTCGGAATGATTGCCGAAATGTGGAACACAAAAACAAACGGCGGATTCGTTGGGGTGTTTACGGCGAAAGTATTATGCCTGTTATTATCAAAAACGGGAGCCATACTGTTCATAATTGCGGTAAGCATTATTTCTTTCATAATGGTATTCAGAAAAAGCATTTCCGCATCTCTGAAAAACAAAGCTTCACAAATCAAGGAAATGAGTGAGCACAAAATCACTGAAAAAAATCTTCAGAAGCAGAAAAAACTACCGCCCGAAGATGTCGCACAAAACGCCCTTGAACTTATGGAGCAGGAAAAAAAGCAATTATCAAAAGATATCAGTGACTTTGTAAACCACAATCCTGTCAAAAAGGGTGTGTCTGAGAATGTCATAACAATAGAAAGTACTCCTGACAAAAAGACAGAAGAATTCTTCCCTCCTGCAAAAAGACAAAGAAATAAAAAAGAACAGCATGAACCTGCCACAATTGAAGAGATAAAGAAAGACAACATTACGGATATCGGAGGATATGTTCCCGACGAAGATGACAAAAACGCAGAAATGATCATCAACGAGCCTGCCAAAGTAAAAACAGTAGATATAAATACGCCGTCTAATGAGGCTGAATTGCCGGGACAATATGTGTTCCCGAGCATTGATCTCCTCACAAAACCTGAAAACAACACCAAACGATCAGTCAAAGAAGATTCTTTAAAAAATGCCGCACTGCTTGAAAAGACACTGGCTGATTTCGGCATAGAGTCAAAAGTAATACAGGTAAGTATGGGGCCGACTGTAACAAGATACGAACTGACTATTCAGGCGGGAACAAAAGTAAGTAAGATCCTTAATCTTGCCGATGATCTTGCCCTTGCATTTGCTTCTACAGGCGTAAGAATAGAAGCGCCTATTCCCGGCAAAAGCGCAATAGGTGTGGAAGTCCCAAACCCAAACCCGACCACAGTACACTTATCAGAACTTTTGCAGAGTGAAGACTTCATAAACAGCAAATCCCCTCTTGCTGTAGCACTCGGCAAAACAATTACGGGCGAACCTCTTATTGCTGATATAACAAAAATGCCGCACCTTCTCATTGCAGGTCAGACCGGATCAGGTAAAAGTGTATGTATCAATACGATCATAATGTCCATTCTTTATCACTCATCTCCTGATGATGTAAGAATGATACTCATAGATCCGAAGATGGTAGAACTGAGCATGTATAATGATATTCCTCAGTTGCTTGTACCTGTCGTGACAGACCCGAAAGAAGCCGCTGGCGCTCTTAACTGGGCCGTAAGCGAAATGCAGCAGAGATATGAGAAATTTGCAGAACACAAGACAAAAAATATTGCAGGATACAATAAGAAAGCGGAAGAATCCGGCGAAGAAAAGATGTATCATACAATCATAATCATTGACGAGCTCAATGACCTTATGATGTCAAACAAGCAGTCTGTGGAAGCGTCCATCTGCAGGCTTGCTCAGCTTGCCCGGGCAGCAGGCATACACCTCGTGGTTGCAACACAGAGACCTTCCGTAGACGTAATCACAGGTCTTATCAAAGCGAATATTCCCTCAAGAATCGCATTCTCTGTCACATCGCAGACAGACTCACGAACAATACTCGATGCGTCGGGTGCGGACAAGCTTGTCGGAAGAGGAGATATGTTGTTTGCACCAAACAATTCAAAAGCAATGAGAGCTCAGTGTGCATATGTGTCCGAAGAAGATGTGGAACGGGTTGTGGAATTTATCAAACAGCAGTCTGTAGCCAAATACGATGATGAGGTATATGAAGACATCAAGTCTTCTGCAGAACAGACCATTACAAACAGCACCGGAGAAACTACTGCATTCGAAGACGAACTTCTTCCAAAAGCGATGGAAGTTGCCTTTGAAAAGATGATAATTTCAACTTCTACCATTCAGAGACGCCTCAGAATCGGATATGCAAGAGCAGGAAGAATTATTGACGAAATGGAAGACAGGGGATTTATCTCAGCTGCGGATGGTTCAAAGCCAAGAAACGTACTTATAGGCAGAGATGAATTTTCAAGAATATTAAACGGAAATGAGGAGTTTACAGACATTGAATAAAAAAGTATATTTTCTCACACTCGGTTGTGATAAAAACACAGTAGACAGTGAGAATATGAGTTATATTTTAGATGAAGCGGGTATAGAATCCGTATACGATATCGACGAAGCCGACATCATCGTAGTAAACACCTGCGCCTTTATAAATGATGCAAAAGAGCAATCTGTAGAAGCCATAATGCAGGCTGTTTCCGAAAAGATTTCCAACCCGGAAATAAAAATCGTAGTAACAGGATGCCTTGCTCAGCGTTACAGCGCAGAACTTCTCGAAGAGATACCTGAAATAGACCATATCATCGGTACAGGGCAGATATACAATATTGACAAGATAATCCTTTCGGGTGAAAAATGCTCAACGGAAAATATCAATTCTCCTATTGAGGAAACAGGCAGAATTTTGTCAACTCCGGAGCATTATGCATATGTAAAGATAGCTGAGGGTTGCAATAAACGCTGTTCGTATTGTATAATACCTAAGCTGAGAGGAAAACAGAGAAGCCGAAGCATGGAAGATATCGTCTATGAAGTCACTCAGATAGCAGATGGCGGAGTGAAAGAAATCATTCTCGTAGCACAGGATACAGGAGAATACGGCGTTGATCTTTATGGAGAAAGAAAGTTACCCGAACTCCTGAGGGAACTTAACAAGATAGATTCTCTCAGATGGATCCGACTTATGTATGTATATCCGGAAACAGTAAGTGATGAATTGATACTTTCAATTAAAGAGTGTGAAAAAGTACTGAATTACATCGACATACCTCTTCAGCACATCAACGACAGAATACTCCGTCTTATGAACAGGCATATTACAAAAGATGGTATAATCGACATAATCAACCGACTGAGAAATGCCATCCCGGATATTGCGATCCGTTCAACATTCATTACAGGGTTCCCTACGGAAACAGAACTTGAGACAGACGAACTTGCGGAATTTTTCAGAGAATATCGTCTCGACAGAGTTGGCGTATTCCCATATTCGGCGGAAGAAGGAACTCCTGCCGCAAAAATGCAGGGACAGATTGATGATGACGAAAAGATGCGCAGATATGAATACCTGATGGGCGTACTTGAACAGATCAGCGACAACAAACTCGAGGAAAGAATAGATACCACTATGCAGGTAATTATTGAAGACAAGGAAAATGACGGTGTCTACTCTGCAAGAAGCTACCTCGACTGCCCGGAAATTGACGGTTGCGTGTATGTATACACAGACAATGTCCTCCATAGCGGAGATATTGTAGATGTAATAATCGAAGACAGCATGGAATACGATTTAATAGGGAGGTTAGTATGAATTTGCCCAATAAGATTACCCTTTTCAGAGTTATTCTGATACCCGTATATTTTGCGTTTATGTATATGGACTTCAGTGCGGCCATATACATTGCGGGAGTAATATACATACTTGCATCCATAACAGATTCAATTGACGGATATATTGCAAGAAAACACAATCTCGTAACGGATTTCGGCAAGTTTATGGATCCTCTTGCAGATAAGCTTCTTGTAATAACCTCTCTCGTTATTTTCTGTGCCAACGGCAGGATCGCAGCGTGGGGGGTTGTCATAGTAATCGCAAGAGAACTTGCCATTACTTCTCTCAGAACAATGGCTGCACTGGAAGGCACTGTAATGGCCGCTGACAAATACGGAAAGATAAAGACAATCACGCAAATGCTCGCTATAAGTGCTATGCATTTTGAAGGATTTGTGCCTGTTGCGCCGATAGTTAATGTTGTCTACTATTTCTCCATACTGATGACGATCATCTCAGGAGTAAACTATTTTATAAAAAACAAAAATCTCATAAAAACTATGTAATCTCAAGGCACTCCGTTTATGGAGTGCCTTAAAAACAGGTGAAAAATGCATTATGTGAAAGCCGGAAGTATACTTTCCGCACAAAACGGAATGAATCTTTACAGAGGATGTACTCATGGGTGCATCTATTGTGATTCCCGAAGCAAATGTTACAACATGAATCATGATTTTGAGGACATTGAAGTAAAAGAAAATGCTATAGAATTACTTCGTGAAAGTCTGAGAAGCAAAAGGAAAAAATGCATGATCGGCACAGGTTCTATGACAGATCCGTATATTCCTTTAGAGGAGAATATACAAAATGTAAGGAAATCTCTGGAGATCATATACGAATACGGCTTCGGGGTTACGATAATCACAAAATCTGACAGAATATTACGGGATATTGACCTGCTGAAAAAAATAAACGACAGAAGCAAATGCGTCATACAGATGACACTGACCACGTACAATGAAGAACTCTGCAAAAAAATTGAACCGAATGTCAGCACGACAAAGGAGAGATTTGAAACGCTGAAGATATTCCGTGATGCAGGAATCCCCACCGTAGTATGGCTATGTCCCATACTTCCGTTCATTAACGATACAGAAGAAAATATCAACGGAATAATTGATATGTGCATCGAAGCAAAAGTATACGGTATTATATGCTTTGGAATGGGAGTGACTTTAAGAGAAGGAAACAGAGAGTATTTTTACAGACAGCTTGATAAAAATTTCCCCGGTTTAAAGGAAAAGTACGCAAGAACATTCGGCAACAGATATGTGGCTGACAGTCCGAAAAACAATGAACTTATGGAGTTATTTCACAGAAGATGCGAGGAACACGGGATTGTCCACGACAATGACGCAATTTTTGCTTATTTGAATACATTTGAAGATAAATTCGGAGGAGAACAGCTCAGTCTGTTTGATTTATAGCAAATTTATATAAAAAAAACAAGTCGATGCATTCAGCATCGGCTTGTAAATTATGACTCTGTAACAAGTTTTCCACAGATGTTTTCAGGAATGAGTTTCAGAAGAAGCGTTCTATGCGCATGTCCTTCTATTTCTTTTTTTATATACTCATCATCCTGAATAAATTTATAGCTAAGTCTGGTAACTATATCAATAATCGTGTCCATATCATCGATAATCTCTATTTTTCCGAAAATAATAACACTTTTAACCCTGAGTGCCCAGTCATCTTCGACTTTCTCCCCTTTGTCGAAAACACAGAATGAAACTTTATCATGTTTTCTCAGGGAATCCAGTCTGTGCCCTATATTTCCGCAATGGAAATATACACATCCATCATCTTCGTTATAAAAATGATTCATCGGAGATCCATATGGATAATCATTGTCTCCGAGAACGGACAAAACTCCCCTTGTCTCATTTTTCAAAACCTGTACACAATCTTCCATAGACAGCTGTTTATTTTTTCTTATAAGTTCTCTGAACATATATTCCTCCGTATTTTATGCAATCTGTACAATCATACAATTTTCACACAACGGATATCTTTCAGTAATCTGCAGAATCATTCTTTTCATTTCTTCAAAACTTCTTCCATAATAATATAACGCTGTATGAGTATTTCCTTCCCAATGACTCAGCCGCTCACCGATGTCTACGAGGGATGTATCTATAAGATCAATGAGCTCATTTATGTCGTAGCTTTCATATACTTTTGCAGGAAGCGTAGTTCCGTCGAGATAAAGAGCAAGTCCCTCGGCCTTGCCTATAGCAAATTCTTTTCCGTCTGCAACGAGACTGCTTCCTTTTGGTATTATGTCTATATTATCCAGAAAATCCACAAAATCGTCTATCCTGTCTTCGGATATGCTGAATTCTATGTCGCACTCCAGTACTTCGCCATTCTTGTCCGTAAGGGTTCCACCTCCGGTTACTTCGCCGATGTTATTCTTTTTAAGTATATCATCAATGGGATCTTCAAAAATCATTCCTCTGTGCATAGGAAGAAGTTTTGCATTAAGTTTGAGCAATACAGATAGCATTTTCTCACCTCTTTGTATCAGTCTTGCATAATTATAACAAAATCCCCCTGCATTCACAAGGGGACTGAAAATATATTATTTATCTGTGGTAGTTGAAGTAGTCGCCTTTGAGACCGTCCCAGAGAGAATCGATCTTCGCAACAACTTCAGGTGCGAGCATATCGCCGTCAAATGCTGCGATATTTTCTTCTGCATGGTTGAATTTACTTACGCCGCAGATAACGCTGTCAATGAAGTCTTTTGTCTGGAGCCATTTGAGGCAGAGTGTGCTCATGGACATATTGTTTTCTTCGGCAATAGTTCTGAGTGTTTCCATAGCATCAAGGTTGCCGTCTTTCCAGTATCTCTTGGCGTATCCGCCGTCTCCGGAAAGTCTGCTGCCTTCAGCCGCACCTGCTTTTGTGTGTTTGCCTGTAAGAAGGCCACCTGCGAGAGGATTGAATACTGCAAGGCCCCTGTTGTATTCTTTGAGGAACGGAACCATTTCATCATCAAGACCTCTTGTCACGGCATTGTACACACTCTGCGTTACTACAGGAGCAACAGCGTTCATTTCTTTTGCCTTATGAATGAGACTGCAGAACTGCCATGCGGAGAAGTTACTCACTCCGTAATAGCGGATTTTCCCACTTCTGACAAGATTTGTCATTGTTTCAATAGCTTCCTCCATGGGAGTATTTTCATCCGGGAAATGCATGTAATAAAGATCGATGTAATCTGTATCAAGCCTCTTAAGGCTTTCATCAACGCTCTTCATAATATGCTTTCTGCCAAGTCCGCTGTCGTTTGCTTTTCTGCTCATACCGCCGCATACTTTCGTTGCGAGAACGATGTCGTCTCTTTTGCCTTTGAGCGCTTTGCCGACTATAGTTTCACTCTGTCCGCCTGTATAGATGTTGGCTGTGTCGATGAAGTTTACACCGTGGTCGATTGCATAATCAATGATCCTGATACTGTCTTCTTCGTTTGCTTGTCCGCCGAATGTCATTGTTCCGAGGCAGCATTTTGAAACTTTAAGCCCCGTACCTTTCAGATATGTGTAATTCATAGTTATATCTCCTTTTTATTTTATAAACCAAACATACTCTTTGCAATCCTGAGTCCACTCTGCGTTAAAAACACAGTATCCACAAATGTCTTTATTGCTTCTGTGGAATATCCGGATTCTACTGCATTTACAAGATAATCTGCTTCAAGAAGTATCCTGTAATCAACTCCATCAATATTTTCATATGTGTGATGATGCGTCACAAGATACACTATCCTGTCGAGAATATCTTTTTCAAGCCCGAATTCTTCAAGAAACGGCAGAAGCAGTGCTTCGCTTTCTTGTTCCTGATGTGTGCCGGAAGCATTGCCGTATTTTTGCCTGCAGAGGGGACACGCTATGTCATGAACCACAGCTGAAATCTCCAGTGCAAGCTGAGTTTTTTCGTCCAGCCCTTCAAGTCTGCCGATAGTCTGTGCATACGCATATACTTTCATAAAATGAGATATATCGTGCAGACTACCCTCGTAAAATGAAATCATTTTTTCTGTTATTTTTGCTGTAAGCATTTTTCCTCCGCAAAATAAATACATATATGCTGTGCGAAAAAACTGATATACCCTGAGTAATTATAACACATATTTATTAATTCTATCAACTTATATGTAATTATCAACTACATTTATTCCACCACATCTATATCATGGCTGAATTTATTCAGAACTTCCCTTCCATCTTCCGTAATCATAACGATATCTTCCACATAAAGGCTGATCTCTCCGGCTATGGTAACGCCCGGCTCAATGGAGAAGCAGTTTCCCGGTACGGCAGGTGTCTTGTTATTCGCTGACACATCACCGAAATCGTGATCTTCAAGGCCGATAAAATGACCTGTACGATGTGTAAAGTTCTTTCCGTACCCTCCCTCTGTAACAACATCTCTTGCAGCTTTGTCTATATCGCAGAACAATACTCCAGGAGCGCAGATATCTTCTGCAGCTTCTGTTGCGCGGCGTGCGGTTTCATATGCCTTTCTTATTTCTCCCTGTGGTTCGTGCTTATAGAAAAATACTCTTGTCATATCTGCACAGTACCAGTCTTTTTTACATCCCACATCAAGCAGAACAACATCTCCTTCCCTGAGAGGAGTATCATCCGGAACATGATGTCCAAGAACCGTGTTTCTTTTTCCGAACGCAACAATAGGATCAAAAGAGAAATCCTGTGCACCGAGGCTACGATAGATTCCGAGCATCTCATCGGCAAGTTCTTTTTCTGTGATACCTTCTTTAAGAAGTGATCTGAACTTTGCCATTGCTGCATCGTTGACAAGAGAAGCTTCTCTCATAAGAGCTCTTTCCTCCATATCCTTTACGGCCCTTGCTTCGTCTACACAAGTCGATGAAACTACAATATCAGGGGCAATACCCTTTTTAATGATCGGAAGCAAAAATTTTGCCTGAAGGTTCTTATCCACACCGAGCGGCGAAGTTTTTATAAACTTGGATATGTCATCTGTCGGTTCATCCATATCTGTATGATAAAACGTTTCTATACAGTGGTCTCCCTGATCTTTAAAAAGGCTGTTCATAAATAATTTACAACCATCTTTTGCATCAAGCATCAATACATTAAATCTTTCTCCGGGATCAACATAATGTCCTGTAAGGTAAAATATTGCGATCGGATCAGATACTATCATCTGTGAAAGTCCCATTTTATCCATCTTTTCAAGGACCGTCTGAATTCTTTGTTCTTTCATAACTCTCTCCTTTTTGGGGATTATGTTTATATTTTACATTATATGTGCTTTTATGTAAATACCATTTACTGCATTACACCTCTTTTTATTAACCATAAACTAAAAAACGCCAATATATTACGGCGTTGTATGAATATGTCATAAATAAAAAAATTACTTTCGTCTTTTTCGTTTTCTCCTGATTTTCAGATCCAGCTTTGACGGAGCACAGATGAGTACGCCATTATCTTTAAATCTGGAACCGTGACAAGGACAGTCCCATGTATTTTCATCAGGATTCCACGAAAGTTCACATCCCAGATGTGTACATCTGTGTTCTTTTGTAAACAAACCCTTCGTCAGACCTTTTATACTTTCAACCAAATCTATAAAAAAAGCTTTATATCCTGCACGAATGTTTATTCTTTGCGGAGTATACAGTTTCGTATATGGATTTTTTACTCCCAAAATCATGTCTCTTATAATGAGTGCCGATGTCATTGATGTCGTCATTCCCCATTTCTGAAAGCCTGTTGCAACATACATATTCGGCGTAAACACAGAATATCTTCCGATAAACGGTATCCCATCGTGAGGCATACAATCCTGAGCAGACCACATCATTTTGACATCTCCTTTTGGAAAGTACTTTTTTGCGGTATCTATAAGCTTATTATATGCGCTACTGCAATTGTGTATCCCACTTCTGTGAGAAACTCCTCCAACAAGAATGTATTCACCGGCCTGCCTTACTGAAATGCTGTCTTTTTCTATACCTTTGTATACGCTATTTATTTTATCACAACCTGAAAGAGCCAGCACATAACTTCGCTGCTGATGTTGTCTCATAAAGTACAATCCGGGAATGTTGAGAATTGGATAGTGGGTAGCGATAATCACTTTATCGCCTGTAAACACTCCATCATTTGTATACACAGATTTTCCGCTTACTTTTAGGACTTTTGTGTGCTCTTTTATATTCAACTCAGATGCAAGGTGTCTTATAAATTTCAGTGGTGAAAACTTTGCCTGATTTTTAAAGCAAACCGCACCGGCAGTATCAAACGGAAGCTCAGTTTCATCGGTAAAAAAAGCATCTATACCAAGAGAAGATGCGGCATTCGCTTCTCTTTTCAGAACATCACTGTCTTTTACAGAATAAAGATACGATGAACATCTGACAAAATCACAATCTATATTTTTTTCTTTAATGAGTTTTTCATATTCGTCAATAGCACATTCATTTGAGTCGGCATAAAGTCTTGCTTTTTTTCTGCCGACTTTTCTGATCAAGTCTGCATATTTCAAATCATGCTGACTTGTTATCTTTGCAGTTGTTCCTGCTGTCTGTCCCGATGCGATCTCGTTGGATTCCAGGACGAGTACACTTTTTCCGGCTTCCTGTAAATAATATGCAATCAGTATTCCTGCTATCCCGCCTCCGACAACGACAGCATCCCAATGCAGATGTTTGAATACATCTTTACGAAATTCATTTTTATCTTTTATATCGCACGATTGCATCTTCCATAAAGTTTCCATAACACCCTCCGTTATCATTAGTATGTATTATTGTTCAGAAAATAATTCCACAAAAATAACCTGCCTGAAATCAATAGCAGGTTATTTTTTTCAGTCTTGCGTTAACAATGTACATATGTAACAACAAAATATCCGGGCATCAAACATTTAGATTTTCCTATTATTACGAGTTTTCATCGTTAAACAGTTCCTTATGTATATTCTGCATTTTCACATCGATATTATTTATCTCGCATGAGCATTCTCTGAGTTGTTCCAGAATAGCAGGAGAATCTTTAACACCAGATTTATATTTAAGCTGATGCTCAAGACTTGCCCAGAAATCCATAGCAATAGTTCTTATCTGAACCTCAACATATACATATTCTTTACCTCCGAACAAAAAAACGGGAATCTTGACAACGAGATGCAGACTCCTGTAGCCACTCGGTTTCGGATTTTTGATATAGTCGCGTACTCTGATGATTTCAATGTCATCCTGCGAAGCAAGAAAATCCGCAATCCTGTAAATGTCATCTATGTAACTGCATATCACTCTTATTCCCGCTATATCAAACAGATTATTTCTGATAGACTCCACAGAAACATCAAGGCCTTTTCTTTTAAGCTTTTCTATAATACTTCCGGGCTTTTTCAGTCTATGCTCTATATGATGGATTGGATTCCTGTCATACTTCACACTGAATTCCCCATCAAGTATCTCAAGCTTTGTTTTGACTTCTTTTATTCCGGCATTATACAAATGTTGCATAGATAAAAAACCTTGCATAATATCCCTTACTTCGTCGCTGTCAGCCGCCTTGTTAAATTCTTCCATTATGTTATTCTTTGATTCATTATTAAACTGCATATCTGTCCTCTCTATCTATGTTGCAGATACATTATACTTTAATTGCGAAACATAAAAAACAAATTGCCGAAAACTAATGGTATTTTAATAATTCTTAAAATTATATGTCTTTACACGCAAAATGAATAATGATATAATCCTGCTGAGGTGAAAAAATGAAGAAAATATACTTTTGTGCATCTGTAACAGGAGGCAGAGACAACGCAAATATATACTATGATGCTGTAAATATACTGAAAGAACACTTTATTATCCTGACAGAACACCTTGCCAACAAAAATCTTACATCAATGGGAGAAAACGATCTCACACGCAAGGAGATCTATGAAAGAGATATTGATTATCTTAATAACTGTGATTTTGTTATCGCAGAATGCTCTACACCATCATTGGGCGTCGGATATGAGCTCTGTTATGCCGAAAAAATAGGCAAACCTTCGTTTGTACTGTTCAAAAATGCTCCGAATAAAAGACTTTCCGCAATGATCGAAGGAAATGAATATTATAAAGTCATATATTACGACGATATTTCCGATGCGCTCGGACAGATAATCACAGAAATGAAGTAATCACAGATAATGATAGTGGTTTCATAAAAATATAACTCCGAATGGGATTGCCTTCGGAGTTATTTATTTCAACATATTAAAATTTTCATTACAATCAGTAGTCCTACTCAGCCTGTACATCTTTAAATACAAGTGATGAGAGTATTGCGTAAGCATCCGCATGATTTTCTTCACCGTAACAGTTTATATTAAACAAATACAATGTCCGGTCAATTACAGTCATCGCCTGAGTAACTTCTGCACTGACACCATCGATATTTGTCAATGCCGTATAGATAGCAACAGTTTCGCCCCCTATGTTGTAATATCCAAACTCAGAAATTTCAAATGAATATCCTGTTTCTGCCTGCATATCATCCATAAGAGACTGTACATACTCCTTTTTTATGTCCATCGTCTGAACCTGTTGGTTCATTGCCATTAACACAGAGAAGCTTGCCATATAACCGGTCTCTCCCGGTGGGGCAAAAGCCGCAAATACAGTTGCAGAATCTGTAACCATAGACATATCAACATCGATTTCCACGCTCCATGAAGATGGATACTGGAATGTAAACTTATCGTATACTTTCGTCTGAAGTTCCGCTGCCTCAAAAGAGGTAACAGGATAATTGTTTATCTGTATTTCGTCAGTCGAACACGCGCCCAAGGACATCACCATAAGGACACATAATAACGCTGCGTATATTTTTTTCATAAAAACTCCCGATGCTTTAATACATATATATTTTATATCAATTTCAGAATGATTTCAAGATATTGACATAATAAATATTTTACACATAAAACAGGCACCGTTTTATGGTGCCTGTGTATACTTAATACATGCTACTCACTGCACTGATAACAGAATAACTGTCTATAACCTTAAATGAACTTATCTTAAGTTCATCCTTGGTATCTATAACAACTCTGCCGTGCTGAGATACCGAATGTGATTTTCCTTCTGCATCCGTAACCACAACACTCGCATCATAGTCATAGGCAATCTCAAAATTATCCCTTTCATCAATAACCTTCTCCAAAGAAACCTTGTCGAGCGCTACCGTGCAACTATTTGAGAATGAAAGCTCTTCAAGAAGACCAAGCATACCATCTTCAACAAATTCTTTCATACCTTTTTCCGTAAAATATTCACCATAAATCTCATTCGAAAGGCGTTCTGTTGTGAATTCATTGGATAAAGGATTCGATCTTATATAGTTATATGTTTCATAATCTGTTATATTATAATACTTCTCAAGAAAATTCACGGCAAATGCTTCTGATTCCCTTGAAATTTTTCCTGCTCCCATAATGACAGTTACGGCAACGAGCAAAATGCATATTATCGAAATAATTCTTTTTTTAGACATTGTCAAAACTCCGTTCTTGTAATATGTGTTACAGCTTAGTTACATTTTACAATATAACCGGCTTAAAGTCAAGGACTTTCAACTTTTTTGTAACAGAATTTCAACAATAATGTAACAACTATCTCTTAAAATACAACTCCGGATTGATTCTGTCTCCGTCACGTCTTACCTCAAGATGGAGATGCGGACCTGTCGAGTCACCGGTGGAACCTACATATGCAATGACTTGTCCCCTTGTAACATATTCCCCTTCTTTGACGACAAGTCTGTTCGCATGAGCAAAAAGAAGTTGATATTCTTTACCATCATGTTCACCGATTTCGAGCTTAATACAGTTACCGAAACTGTAGTGATATCTCGCATAGCTGACATATCCGTTTCCGGGAGCGATGATCTTGGCATTAGATGGTGCACCAATATCAAGGCCGTAATGCATGGTATAAATACCATCAATCGGGTGATCTCTCATTCCATATCTGTCGGTGATATATGTATATCCGGGAGTGGGCCACAACAGATTATTGAGGTTATTACCCATTGTTGTTCCGGTATAATCTCCACCGGCCGCAGCATACAATTCCGCCAGATCATCCTGAAGTGTCTTCGTGACAGCAGCCCACATCGCCGCATCAGCTCTTGCGGAATCATAAAGACTGCTTTTGGATGATTTTTTACGCTCAAGTCTTGACTCTTCAGCTTCAAGATCTGCAATCAATTCTTCGATCTTTGCCTTCTTTTCAGCAATCTCATCGGCTTTCTTCTGGATCTTTGCCTCGAGCTTCACAAGTTCTTCTTTTATTTCTCTGTCGTATCTTGCTACAGATGTAATAACTTCAATACGAGAAATCAGATCCGTAAGGCTTTCTGAACTGAAGAGAATCTCAAGATATCCTACATCCCCGTACATATACATTACAGCAAGCCGCTCTTCAAGGAGCTTCTGGTATCTTGCCCTGTCTGCAATAGCCTGGTCCAACTCTTCCTGAGCTGCATCAAGAAGAACCTGAGTCTCGTTCAGATCATCATTATACATCCTGATCCTGTCGTTTATTTCAGATATCTCTTTATCAATATCTGCAATCTCATCCAGCAAAGCCTTAGCTTTCTTTTCATATTCTGCGGCGTTTGATGTTGCGTCCTGCACCTGTTGGTTAAGGTCTTCGATCTGTTCCTCTGTTGTGGAAGCAAATACGACAGAAATTGTTGATGCAAGAATACCGACAATAAGCATCAATGCCAGCAACAATGCAATTATTCTTTTTGCTTTATCCATAATTATCCTCAGAATTTCAGATATTTTTTAACGGAGAACATACTTCCCACAGCACCGAGAAGTATTCCGTATATAATAAACACTATACTCAGACGAATCATTACCATAGATGCCGGAGCGAGCCCTCCTCCAAGAGGAAGGATACTCAGTGAAGTCCCCATTGTACCAAGAAGCACATAATAAATATTTGCCATCAGCATCAGCGATACAACTGCCCCTATTATGCCGAGGAATGCGCCTTCAATAACAAACGGGCTGCTTATGTAAAAATTTGTAGCTCCGATATATCTCATAATGATGATATCATTACTTCTGGAATACACTGTAAGCTTAATCGTATTATAAATTATCATTACAGCGATTATACTCATAACAATAAGAGCGACAATACTCAATGCATTCATAAATTTATTGAATTTAATGAGAGCATCAATTGTTTCTTTTCCATAAACCGCATCCTTCACACCATCGTACCCGAGAGAAAATTCTGCGACATCAGAAAGATGATCTGCAGATGATACTTTGACAATAAAAGAATCCGGAATAGGAGAATTGTCGTCAGTATATCCATCAAGCAGATAAGCACTTGTTGACAGTGTATTTTTAAAGTTTGTAAGTGCCTGACTTTTCGATTCATACCTGACACTCACTACATTTTCATTGGAATACAGTCCCAATTCGATGGAATCTTTCTGGGCATCACTTGCAAAATTTTCCAGATAGACCTTTACTTCCAGGCTGTTTTCTATATTTTCTGTTATATAATTCACGTTTAATGTAAGCATGAGTATAACACCAACAATTACCAATGAACAAACAACTGAAAAAACTGACGCTACAGACATTACGGAGTTTCTCTTTATGCTGTTGAACGAATCTTTAAAAAATGTCACTATCGTATTCATCTGCCTTATACTCTCCGTTTCTTATATCATCGATCATTTCGCCATGTTTGATAACGATTACTCTTTTCTTGAGACGATTTACAGTTTCCGTATCATGTGTGGCAATTATAACAGTTGTCCCCTCTTCATTCACAGAAAGGAGAATATCCATTATTTCATTTCCTGTTATTTCATCAAGGTTTCCTGTCGGCTCATCGCAAATGAGAATCTTCGGTTTGTTTGCAATAGCTCTTGCAATAGCTACTCTTTGTTGCTCACCACCTGAAAGGGTATTAGGAAACTTATCCGCATACTCGAGAAGCCCCACCATTCTAAGTACTTCCGTTACCCTCGCTTGAATATCCTTTTTATTTGCTCTGACTGCCTGCATAGCAAATGCAACATTTTCGTATACGGTCTTTGTATCAATAAGCTTATAGTCCTGAAACACAACTCCGACTTTTCTTCTGTAATACGGAAGTTTACTGTTTTTAATACCGGAAATATCCTCTCCGTCAACAACAATACTACCGCTTGTCACATCAGTTTCTCTGAGAAGAGAACGGATAAGGGTCGACTTACCGGCACCGCTCTTTCCCACAATAAATACAAATGCTCCGTCTTCTATATGTAGTTCAAGATCCTTCAGGATACAAAATCTGTCGTCGTTTCTGTATTTCACAGATACATTATTGAAATCTATCATTATTCTGTCTCTCTTTTGCTTTCTTAATTACATAGTTCACTAAAGTATACCATATTTCGGCATCAACAACAATAAATCTGCAGAAAAACATATATTTTATTATCCCCAAAAGGAAATAAACGCCATATAAATACAGCGTTTACCAAATATGTCAGTCCATAAAGTCAAAATTTTCTTTTCTTGAAACTCCGCAGAATATACTTTTCGTAGGAGTTATTATAACATCAACAGGCGTATCATGCAAATCTACAGGAACTTCATCCAATAAAAAACTGTCATATGACGGGCATAGCTTTACTACATTAGGCGAAAGTTTTTCAAACAATCTGTCGTAGTATCCGCCGCCATATCCGAGACGTTCTCCGGAATACGTAAATGCAAGACCCGGAGTTATAATAAGATCAAGTTCACTATAGTGTACGAGTTCAGCCTTTTCTATCGGAATCTCACGTATACCCATTTTTGTTTTTTCAAAACCTTCGGGAAAAGTTTCTGTAAGAGCAAGGCTCATGGTTTTGTCCGGATTACAGATAGGGGTAACTACTCTTTTCCCCATATCTATGCAATCCTTTATAAAATCATATGTATTTAATTCTTTTCCATAGGAAACATAGATCATAATGGTATCGGCCTGCTGAAAGCAATAGAGCTGTTTGATCTTTTTAAAAATCAGATCGCTCATAAGATCAATTTCTTCATAGGTAAACTTCTCCCTTTCGGCCAAAATTTCTTTTCTCAGAGCCTTTTTATCTTTCATAATCACACCTCCGTAAGCCTTGTATATT
This sequence comes from Anaerofustis stercorihominis, assembly GCA_015058295.1. Lineage (GTDB taxonomy): Bacteria > Bacillota > Clostridia > Eubacteriales > Anaerofustaceae > SVCP01. The sequence goes on along the minus strand of SVCP01000007.1, from coordinate 11,831 downwards.
AATTATATCAGACGAGGAAAAAAAATCTATAGAAAATACATTTTTTCTGATAATTCTGAAGATTTTGTGTTATAATGTAACTTATTATACAGAAATAAACCATAACGGGAGGAAAAGATATGCAACCCTATGAAATGACGGTGGCACAGCTGAAAAATGCCATAAAAAATAAAGAGTTAAGTTGCGTTGATGCAGTAAATTCGTACATCGACCGCATAAACGACAAGGATGCTCTCGTCAATGCATATTTGACGAAGTGCTTTGATTCGGCACTTGATAATGCAAAAATATCAGACGAAAAAATATCAAAGGGTGAAGAATTGAATTATCTTCAGGGAGTCCCGTATTCTTTAAAAGACAATATCTGCACAGAAGGAATAGCTACAACCTGTTCATCAAAGCTTCTGGACGGCTTCAAACCGACCTATTCTGCTCATGTATACGAAAAGCTGCAGGATGCGGGAGCCATACTTCTCGGCAAAGTTGACATGGATGAATTCGCAATGGGTTCTACCTGTGAAAATTCCGCATACGGAAAGGTAAGAAATCCATTCGACCTGCAAAGAGTCCCCGGAGGAAGCTCAGGAGGAAGTGCAGCAAGCGTTGCAGCGCAGACCAGTTCATTCTCTCTGGGAAGCGATACAGGCGGAAGTGTAAGAACACCTGCTTCATACTGTTCACTCACAGCAATAAAGCCAACATACGGAGCTGTATCACGTTACGGACTTATTGCTTATGCATCTTCACTTGATCAGATCGGGCCTGTATGCCGTGATATTACCGATGCGGCAATGATAATGAACATAATAGCAGGAAATGACAAGAAGGATTCCACATCCCTTGATATATCTCATCCCGATTACACATCATTCCTTACAGAAGGAATAAAAGGATTGAAGATCGGTGTTGACTATGAAAGTGTCGCCACAGGCCTTGACGAAGAAGTAAAGCAGATATATCTTAATACAATCGAAACATTCCGCTCGCTGGGTGCTGAAATCATAGATGTAAGCTTTAAGATGCAGAAATACGCTGTACCTGTATATTATCTTGTTGCATGCAGCGAAGCTTCAAGTAACCTTGCCCGTTTTGACGGAATCCGCTATGGTGTAAGGGAATACGGAGAAACACTTGAAGAAGTCATCACAAACTCCAGAACAAAAGGTTTCGGAGGTGAAGTAAAAAACAGAATCATGTTGGGAACATATGCTCTCAGTGCAGGATATTACGATATGTATTACAATCAGGCACTGAAAGTAAGAAGGCTTATATACGAAGATTTCATGAATACTCTCAGCGAATGTGATGTATTCCTTTGTCCGACAACACCGGATCCTGCATATAAAATCGGGGAAAAGAATGACGATCCCATGAGCTTATACCTTGCAGATATCTTTACCGTAACGGCAAACCTTACAGGAACACCGGCGGCAGCCTTCCCTGCAGGATTTACAAGAGCAGGCCTGCCTGTAGGTATGCAGCTCAGCGCAAAGAGCCTCAGGGAAGATCAGCTTATAAAGGCTATATATAATTTCCAGCTAGCGACGAATTATCACACAATAAAAGCAGAATTATAAGGAGGAGAAAATGGTATATAAAGAATACGAAACAGTCATCGGGCTTGAGATTCATTGTGAACTCGCCACAAAAACAAAAATTTTCTGCTCCTGCCCTACTACATTCGGAGCAAAAGAAAACGAAAATGTATGCCCTGTATGCCTCGGCATGCCCGGAACACTTCCGGTACTCAATAAAAGTGTAGTGGATTTTGCTGTAAGGGTGGGAATCGCTCTCAACTGCGAGATCGCCAACTACTCAAAAATGGACAGAAAGAATTATTTCTATCCGGACCTTCCCAAAGCATATCAGATAAGCCAGTACGAACAACCAATCTGCCAGAATGGATATCTTGATATTGAAGATGAACAAGGCAACACAAAACGCATCGGTATCACCAGAATACACATTGAAGAAGATGCAGGTAAGCTCATTCACTCATACCGCTCTACACTTCTTGACAACAACCGCTGTGGTGTTCCACTTATTGAAATCGTGACGGAACCTGATATGAGAAGCGCTTTTGAAGCGGAAGCGTTTGCAAGAAAGGTACGCTCTATCATTCAGGCGACGAAATCATCAGACTGCAAGATGCAGGAAGGTTCTATCCGTTTTGATGTAAACCTTTCGATCATGCCCAAAGGCAGCGACACATTCGGAACACGAACAGAGATGAAAAACCTCAACTCATTCCGTTCACTCATCCGTGCCATTGGTTATGAATCAAGAAGACAGGAAGATGTCCTGAATGACGGAGGAGAAATATATCAGGAAACAAGACGCTGGGACGATACTAAAGGCATGTCGATAACGATGCGCTCCAAGGAAGACGCTCATGATTATCGTTATTTCCCGGATCCTGATCTTGTTCCGATCGTCCTTACTGATGAATACATTCAGAATATGAAAGATACTCTTCCGGAGCTGCCTGATGCTAAACTTGCAAGATATGTGAATGATCTTTCGTTGACGGAATATGATGCAAAACAGATAACTCTCGATCCTGAGGTCTGCGAATTTTTCGAAGAAGCAAGCAAATCTGCCGATGCAAAAACATGCGCAAACTTCATTATAGGGGATATATTCGCACTTATAAAGAATTCGGAAGAAGGCTTCTCAGCTGTAAAATTTACAGCAAAACAGCTTGCGGATCTTATCAATCTCGTTGCAGACAACACCATCAGCCTTTCAGCGTCAAAGAAAGTGCTTGCGGAAATGTTTGAAACAGGCGAAGAGGCGAAAGTTCTCGTGGATAAATTAGGGCTCGCTCAGATCAGCGATACAGATGCTATCGAATCTCTTGTAATTGAAACGATCAAAAATAACCCTAAATCGGTCGAGGACTTCAAAGCAGGAAAAACCAAAGCTGTCGGTTTTATCGTAGGACAGGTAATGAAAGCATCAAAGGGAAAGGCGAATCCGAAAGTAGTAAACGAACTTGTTGATAAAGCACTCAAATCAATATAAAAGCAAAAGGGCGGACATCCGCCCTTTTTTCGTTACATATTTCAATTCGTATGTCCCCTTCTCATATCCAGAACACCACAAGCCCGCCTTTTCCCGAATTACTGACTTTTCCGATAAGTCTGAGAAGTTTTTGTCTTGTTTCGTTTGGAATGGATGTAAGCTTGTTACGGATATCATCGGTAAACATATCCGAAATACTTCTTCCGAATATTTCTGTTTCCCACAGCTTCGATGGTTCATTTTCATACATTTCAAGCAGTCTGTTGTAAAAATTCTCACATTCACTTTCCTGACCGATAAGCGGATTTATTTCCGATATTATTTCGCTGTTTATTATGTGCATTGCCTGAGCTTTGGCCGTGAGTTTTATTCCATATCTGCCGCTGTCGTTTGTCATTGCCGGAGGCGAAAGAGTAAAATTTTCAAGTGTGGGATATACGATCCCGTATCCCGAAGATGAAGCATTCCCCATCGCAAACAGAAGAGCTTCCGTTGAGCCTTTCTTCTCAAGAAGAGAAGTCAGAAGGTTGAAAAGATCACTTTCATTCTTTATAGAGATGTTATTTTCTTCACCGATAATCTTATAAAATACACTTTTGTCAATATTTACAGAACCATACACAACACCACAGGAAAGATCGATATTATCGATATTAATATCAAAATTTTCACATACATTATTCCTGCATGCATCGACTACGCACCTTATTTGCCGTCCCGCAAGAGACAGATATGACAGAAAATCGTTGATCTGTTCGATGATATAATGCTTTTCCGGGAGCTTTGCCACCCATCTGGGAACTTTATACTCAACTTTGGTTACAGGAAATTCATAGAGCACTTTTCCAAGAATATTTTCTATGTCATCTAATGTCATATGGGCAACATCCGTGACTATGACGGGATATCCGTATTTCTCCTGCATTTCCTCCTGCATTTTCTTGGTATCTGCAGAGTAAGGATTTTTTGTATTAAGAACAATTACAAAAGGCTTTGCCAGCTCTTTCAGTTCGGAAATGACCCTTTCTTCCGCAGGCAAATAATTTTCTCTCGGAATATCTGTAAAAGAACCGTCAGTAGTCATTACAATACCGATTGTGGAATGTTCGGAAATGACTTTTTTTGTCCCGATTTCCGCAGCTTTTTCAAATGGAATCTCATTTTCACTCCATGGAGTACGTACCATTCTTACCTTTCCGTCTTCTTTGTCTCCTATAGCACCTTCAACCACATATCCCACGCAGTCGATAAGCCTTACATTAAATGATACGCCCTCTTCTATACTTACATTCACAGCTTCATTGGGAACAAATTTCGGTTCACAGGTCATTATACTCTTCCCAGAACCACTTTGCGGAAGCTCGTCGACCGCACGCTGCTTTTTATATTTGTTTTCTATTGACGGGATTACGGTAAGTTCCATAAATTTCTTTATAAATGTGGATTTGCCGCTTCTGACAGCGCCCACCACCCCAATATAAATATCGCCTCCGCTTCTTGCGGAAATATCCTGATATATAGATGTGTCAGCCATGATACCCTCCGAATAACGCTTGTTTTGGTTTATACATATGTATGAACATGACTGTTTATGACCGAATACAAAAAAGACCGCAAAAATGCGGTCAATCATACTTACTTTTCAATAAAATCAACTATATCATCTATAAGTTGTGAGTTTATTTCGCTTTTGATATTATACTCATCGGGAGAAGGTGTGCCTGTATAATCAAACAGCATATGGTTCATATTTTCATATACATTTATTATTACATCGCTTCTTCCGCCAAGGGAATCATACCATGCTTTTTTCTGAGAAATAGGCACCTGATAGTCTCTTCCTCCAAACGCGAGGAACATTTCGGATTTTATTGCCTCTGCGGAAAGTGCCGGATCATAGTTTTTCATAGACAACCAGTAGCTTGCAGGTGCATTCAGAAGCACCGCAGAATTATACTCAGATTTGTTTTCTTCTGTAAGATTTTTGATGTTGTCTGCCTGTGCTTCGTAAAGAGCTATATTCATTTGTTCTTCTTTACTTATTTCTCCGTCAAGGCCTGCAAGATATTCAAGCTGATAAATCATCAGTTCATGCATACTGTCCGAAGGCGGGCACAGGAAAATATATCCTGCAACATCCTGAACAAGGTATTCATTCACCATTCCGAGGATATACGCCCCGAGACTATGTCCAAGGACATATACTTTATCTCTTTCAACGCCCGGATAATTTTTCATAAATTCAACTGCATCTTTCGCGTCATAGAGATATTCATCATATATGGACATATCTTCTTTTGTGGATATTTCAGTACCATAAGTGAATGTTCTTTTGTCGAAGATCAACACTTTGATACCTTGCTTGGCCAGGTTATCTGCAATATTGGCGTATATGGCATTTGCGCCTACCCTTCCATATCTGTCGGAAGCACCGCTACCTGCAAGAATAACTACTGCAGGAGAATTTTCATCAGAAGAACTGATTACCGAGCCACTGATTATGTAAGGATCATTTCCGAATGTTACGGGAGTCTCCTTTACATTTTCCGAAAAGTCAATGCTGACTTTGCTTTTCACATCGAGTATGACAAATGAAGCTATCTGACCTTTATTGTTTATTCCGACGGCTATTGTTACATCTGCAGTATCATACGAAAAAACATAACAGTAAAGATTCATACCGCTGCTTTCAACAATTTCAGAAAATGAGTATTCCCCTAGATAATCTCCGTACTGCGATGGAAGGGTTTCTTCTTTTATCTGCTTTATCATTTCAACACTCATCTGCGAAGCAATTATGGGAGTCATTTCATATTCCATCATTTTTTCGTAATCGCCTGCGACAAAATCCGCCATATATTCATCCGCAAGCACCCTGAAATCCGTCTGTGATGAATCGCCGCAGGAAAAAAGCGGCATAAACATAAGCATTATCAATATGATACACAAAAATTTTTTCATTGTTGTTCTCCTTGTTCGTATTTTCTAAAGTACATAAATGAGTATATAATGGGCAAAAATGCTGTAATAAGTGCAGATGCAAGCATTATAAAGATATTGTTTCCGATACCGGAAGCTAATATAAATAATCCTCCTGCCACCCATACTCTTCCTGCAAAACGGTGTGTATTGTTCCAGTTTTCGATGCTTGCAAGAGTCCACGGGATTTTTATACCTACGGTATAATTCAGCCTGCATTTTGGTAGATAATTTCCTACTACGATAAACAGTCCTCCCGTAAAAAATGACGCCCATACATTCACCGGAACTTTTACGCCAAATGCATAACTGTATATAAGTACGTAGCAAAGTATGCTTATTGACGGACATATGGCGTACAACAGTGAAAATATTTTTTCACTTATACTTTTCTGCTTCGGATCATTTTTCGTTGCGTAAATGCAGAAAAGATGCAGTAAAAGCAAAAATACGGGAATAAAGAACACCGTAAAAGCTTTAGAGCTTGTGGCGTCGACATTTCCGTTTACATCAAAATGTGTGGGAATTCTCGCCGGAAGTTTATCCCACATCAAAACTCCGTACAATGCAGGCATGAGAATCACCGCACTGCTTATAATAAGCTTTGATTTATCATTTTTCATCATCATCACCTCTCAGATTTTTTATCCAGAGCATTATTTCTTCGAGAACAGATGTGTTAAGTTCGTAAAATATGAACTTTCCTTCCCTTCTGTCGGAAATCAGCTGAGCATCTTTCAGAACGGAAAGATGCCTTGATATTGCCGCAGATGTAATATCAAACATATCGGATATTTCACCTGCAGACATACTCCTTGTTCTGAGCATATTCAGAATTTCGCGCCTTGTAGGATCTGACAAAGCTTTAAGGGTTGTTTGTAATGACAAGATACACCTCCCCCATCAACACTTAACACTTAACATTTAACTTAATTGTTAAATGTATTGTAAATAAATTCTTTTCGTTTGTCAATACTGATAAATAAAATCATTGCTGTCATGTGAATATTTTTCTGTCAGGTGCAAATCATATATCCAAAACACAAAAGGAGGAATTATGCTTTCAACTATTGATGTGCACAGCGAAATAGGAAGGCTCAAGCAGGTACTCGTTCACAGACCGGGAAAAGAGCTTGAAAATCTTATGCCGGAAGCTCTGGAAAGATTATTGTTTGATGATATACCCTATTTAAAAATAGCAGCAGAAGAACACGATGAATTCTGCAAAACTCTTACAAACTCAGGGGTGGAAGTAGTATATCTGACAAACCTTCTCGCCCGTGTTATGGGAGATGAAAATATCAGGGAAGAATTTGTCAGGGAATTTGTAGATGAAGCGAGAATCGCAGAAGAAATTGACAAAAACAGACTTGTGGATTATCTTCTGTCCATGAAAATTACAGATATGATCGATACGATGATCGCAGGCATCAGAAAATCTGACTACACAAAGCGCTCACTTTCCGATTATCTCGAAAGTGATTATCCGTTTATTATTGATCCGATGCCAAACCTGTATTTCACAAGGGATCCGTTTGCAGCAATCGGAAACGGCGTATCCCTTCACAAGATGCATTCCATCACAAGAAGCAGGGAAACACTTTTTGCAAAATATATTTTCACTTACCATCCATTATATAAGGACACACCATTGTGGTATGAAAGAAACTATCCGCATTCCATAGAGGGAGGCGATATTCTTGTACTGAACGAAGATGTGGTGGCTGTCGGCATTTCTCAGAGAACACATCCTTCCGCAGTAGAACATTTCGCATCGGAAATTCTCGGAAAAGAAGCAGGTTTCAAAAAAGTAATCGCCATAAATATCCCGAAAAACAGAAGCTTTATGCATCTTGATACGGTATTCACAATGGTGGATCGTGATAAATTCACGGTGCATCCGAATATACGTGGTGAAATGACACAGTTCATTATCACAAATCCCGGAGGTAACACACAGATCCACGAAGAACACCTTTCTCTTGAAGATACACTCAAGAAGCATCTTGATCTTGATAAAGTCGATCTGATACGCTGCGGCGGTACAAGTATAGTAGATGCCGCAAGGGAACAATGGAATGACGGGTCAAATACCCTTGCGGTATCTCCGGGAGAAGTAATCGTGTATTCAAGAAACTATGTTACAAACAGGGTACTTGAGGAACATGGTATCAAGGTACACGAAATCCCTTCCTGCGAGCTTTCCCGTGGAAGAGGCGGCCCGAGATGTATGAGTATGCCGCTTATAAGAGAAAAAATATAAATACAGGAGTATAAACATGGCACTTAATTTAAAAGGCAGAAGCTTTCTTTCACTCATGGATTTTTCACATGAGGAAATCAGATATTTACTTGATCTTTCACACGCCCTGAAGGCAAAAAAGAAAATGGGCGTTGACTGTCAGTTGCTCAAAGGAAAAAACATCGTACTTCTCTTTGAAAAAACATCAACGAGAACACGTTGCGCATTTGAAGTTGCGGCAACTGAAGAAGGAGCAAATGTAACCTTTCTCGATCCGAAAAGTTCACAGATGGGCAAAAAAGAATCTATCAGGGATACGGCAAATGTCCTCGGAAGATTTTATGACGGTATAGAATACCGTGGATACGAACAGCGTGTAGTTGAAGATCTGGCCAGATACAGTGGAGTGCCCGTATTCAACGGCCTCACAGATTATGACCACCCGACACAGATTCTTGCAGATATGATGACAATTGAAGAGCATATTGCAAAACCACTCAACAAAATAAAAATAGTCTTTGCAGGAGACCTTCGAAACAATATGTGCTATGCGTGGCTTTACGGTGCGGCAAAAATGGGTATGCATTTTGTGGGATTCGGCCCTAAGAGTCTTTCCGATCAACTTGATAAAGAAATTCTTACCAAGCTTGATGAAATATGCAAAACAAGCGGTGCAAAAATCGAATTCAGCGAAGACAGAAACTGCGTAAAAGGTGCTGATGTAATATACACAGACATCTGGGCATCAATGGGAGAAGAAGATATTGTTGAGGAGAGAACAAAACTTCTTTCACCATATAAGGTAGATGAATCCCTTATGGCACTTACAGGCAACAAAGACACGATATTTATGCACTGCCTGCCTGCTTTCCATGATTTTGAGACGAGTTTTGCCAAAGAATGTAAGGAAAGAGGCTTCGATATAAGAGAAGTAAGTGACGAAGTATTCTACAGCAGACAATCGGTGGTATTCGATGAAGCCGAGAACAGAATGCACACGATCAAAGCTGTAATGACAGCGATGATCTGACATGAAAAAGAGAAAAATACCATCATCATTTACAATTCTGTTTGTGCTCATCGCCCTTATCAGCATTGCCACATATTTTGTTCCCGCAGGAAGTTATGAGCTTGATGAAAACGACAGCCCGATTGTGGGAACATATCATAGGGTAGAAAGTAACCCTCAGGGAATAGCAGAAGTTCTGACCTCCCCGTTTGAAGGGCTTTATGATGCTATAGATGTTGCGGCGTTTATTCTGATGGTCGGCGGATTTCTCGGAATAGTTATGCAGACCGGCGCAATATCTGTAGGTATAAGGAGAATAACAGAAAAATTCAAAGGCCGTGAAAGTCTCATGATAATCATTCTGACCATCCTGTTTGCCATAGGAGGCACAACATTCGGTATGGCGGAAGAGACAATGGCATTTTATCCGCTTCTTATACCTGTAATGCTTGCGGCAGGATATGACACAGTGACAGCTGTTGCGGTAATCCTTTTCGGTTCCGGCGTGGGGGTTCTTGCTTCTACAGTCAACCCGTTTGCAACAGGAATTGCCTCAGGGTTTGCAGGAGTTGCCCTCGGTGAAGGGATACTTCTCAGACTGGTCCTGTTCATAGGATTTACGGTATTTGCCGTAACTTATATTCTGAGATATGCGAAAAAAATAAAGCAGGATCCGTCAAAATCAATCGTCTATGAACAAAGAGCCGAAAACGATAAACATTTTTCAATGGATTCAGGAGAAGAAAAGCTGAGTTTCACAAAAAAAGACAAGCTTGTTCTCGCTTTATTCGCACTGACATTTATCATAATGATATATTCAGTAATTCCGTTTTCCGATCTTGGAATCACATTCCTGCCGACACTTTCGTGGTGGTTTATGGAACTGAGTGCTTTATTTCTTGTAATGGGGATAGTCATCGGACTTGTTGCAAGGATGAATGAAAAGGATATTGTAGATAATTTCGTTGCCGGTGCCTCGGATCTCATCGGCGTAGCACTTATCATCGGACTTTCAAGGGCCATAACGGTAATAATGAACAACGCAATGATAACGGATACTATTCTGAATTATGGCGAAAATCTTCTTTCAGGAGTGGGAAGATCAGTCTTTGCAGTATTATGCTATATATTTTATCTTCCTTTGTCACTGCTCATTCCGTCAACATCTGCACTTGCAACGCTCTCGATGCCTATCATCGCACCGTTGGGCGACTTTTCGGGAGTTGCGAGAAGCCTCATCATCACTGCATTTCAGTGTGCCTGCGGACTTGTGAACCTTATAACGCCGACAAGCGGTGTTGTAATGGGGGCACTGAGTATAGGAAGAATATCCTACGGCAAATGGGTTAAATTTATGTCTGTACCACTTATTGTGTTATTTGCTGTCTCAGTTTTAGCTATCGCAGCAGGGGCTGTAATATAAAACGAGACCTGAATAATCAGGTCTTGTATTTTTAATTATAAGCATAATAAGGGTCTTTTATATAATCAATATAACTATTTTGCTTTATATTCTGAAGGCATTGTCATCTTATGCTGAGAGTTTCTGTGCATTCTTTCGATCTTTTCAACGATTTCTTTCGGGAGATTATCCGGCCCGTTAAACAGATATTCGTCTATCTGAGCATATGTCATTCCCATTTCTTTTTCATCTGTCTGTCCGTCGAAGAGAGCAGCGCTGGGTGCTTTTGTTCTTACACAGAGAGGAGCATCGAGATATTCAAGGAACTCGTATACTTCCGTAACAGTAAGGTCTCTGATCGGGTTGAAATCGAATCCACCATCACCCCATTTTGTGAAATATCCCACATATGTTTCGCTTCTGTTGCCTGTTCCCGCAACGAGAAGATTGTTGGCATGGGCATATGCATAAAGCGTGATCATTCTGAGTCTGGGATTGATGTTTGCGGAAGCCATCTGCGAAAGCTCCGTAACTTTACTCAGTTCTGAGGAAATTGCTTCTTTTGCATTTGTGATATCTACGGTTAAAGTCTTTATACCGAATTTATCCGCTACTTCCATAGCATCGACAGTGTCTTCTTCATAATTTCGTCTTGACTGACAAGGCATAATGATGCCTGTGGTATTCTCACACGCTTTTTTACAAAGTATGCCTACAAGAGCGCTGTCTTTTCCTCCTGAATTTCCGAACACGATCCCTTTTGAGTTCGCGTTTTTAAGCATTTCCCTGATATATTCAACACGAAGCTGAAGCTCTTTTTCGTAATCTCTTAACATAATATATTCCTCATTTCATATATTTGCCTTTTTATCGATTATAACACAAGAGTGCCGCAAATGCGACACTCTATTATTTATTTAATTTATTTATTATTGTGAAGTGTTGTTACATCAACGAGTGTTGTGTTCTGCTGTGTGTAACCGCAGAGAAGGCTTTCCGCAACCGCATCAGCCGTATCAATAGCAGTAAGACACGGAACACTTCTTTCGATAGCTTTTCTTCTGATGATTACGCTGTCCTGTGTGGGGATTCTGCCTTTTGAGCTTGTTGACAGGAGGTAGCTGAGTTTACCGCTTTCGATGAGCGAAGCTGTAGTTTCAATATCTGTGCCTTTT
>SVCP01000064.1 GCA_015058295.1 Anaerofustis stercorihominis | reverse complement strand
TAACTTTGAGTTTCTGAGCCTGCATCACACCGCAAGTTTCCGTACCGTCGGCTACAAGATCCATTTCTGCATCACCGACCATTACTGTGATGCCGTATTCGGATTTGTATGTCGGTTCTTCCGGAACCGGTTCTGCAACAGTGATATTAACATGATACCAGTTGTTTGCGCTGTCACTTACACAGAATGATGTGCCGCATTCTGCAAGGCTGAGTGTAGCTTCTTTAACGTTGCTTGCGAATTCTTCCCAGTTATGAGCACCGTTGTATACATACATCTGTCCCCACATTACTGTGTCTGTGATGTTTTTGAATGTGACTTCTGTTGTTCCTGCAGGTACTGTAACTTTGAGTTTCTGAGCCTGCATCACACCGCAAGTTTCCGTACCGTCGGCTACAAGATCCATTTCTGCATCACCGACCATTACTGTGATGCCGTATTCGGATTTGTATGTATCCGCAAAAACTCCTGCGGGTACAAGTCCGACTACCATAAGAAGTACAAGCAACATACTGAGTACTTTTTTTGCATTTGTCTTCATATTATATTTCCTTTCTTCTTTTTTCTCCTGCTTTCTTCTGATGTTTTAATGCATATTTTTTTTGTTTTGTCTGCCTCCTTTACTGTTTTTTTTGAGAATATACGAACACCTCGCAGTGTTCTTATGCAGAACATCGGTTCTTCCGTAAATTCTGCATAATATATATGTAACGGAAAACTCCGCTTCATATCGCTGTGTAAATAAAAAAGCCCGACACAAAAACACACAAAATGTGCTTTTACATCGAACTTCGGTTCTTCCGTCAGTTCCGCATTGTTATTTTTATATGTTTTGCTTTCACAAAACTTCAATACGACAACAGTTTTTTTACTGAAATACTACAGATTTATTATACATTTTTGTGAAGAATTTTCAATACTTTTTTATAATTGATTTGATTTTTTTTAGAGCATCTGCACATTTTGTCGGAATATAAATAATATAAAGTGTAAATCAAAATTCGAAAGGAGAAGCTATGAACAGAATCGGTTTTTTTCCGTTGGTTCCGTTTATGCCATGTGATCCGACTTATGCAAATGCATATGTTCCGTATCAGATCGATATAGATGAACTGTGCCTCGAAGAAGCTATGAAAGAAGGCACATTATTCTGTGCACTTGTCAGCAGCTTCGACGGATGCCTGAAGGGAGACGACAAAGTATGCTGTTGAAAAACGATAAAGACAAACTCAGAGAAAAGAAGCTGATGGAGATCATGCAATATCGTTTTGCGGTAATTGAAACTGCACTTTATCTCGATACCCATCCAAATGACGGAGATGTCCTCGAAAGACATAATTATTATGCTGAAAAAGCAAAATTACTCACAAAAGAATTTGAGGAAAAATATAACGAGACTTTATCTGTTTTTGCAACACCGCAAGGATACTGGACTCATATTGAAAACTGGCCTTTCGGCAACTGTGGAGGTAAATGTAATGTGGACGTATGATAAAATTCTTCAATATCCCGCACAGACCTGTGGTAAAAACCTCAGAATGGCAAAAAATGTGCTGACACAGTATGGCGGTCCTGACGGTGAGCTCGGTGCATCGCTCAGATACCTCAATCAGAGATATGCAACTCCCCACAAAGAAGTACGTGCGATTCTTACTGATGTGGGCACGGAAGAACTCGGGCATCTCGAAATGGTAGCTGTACTTTTCGGGCAGCTTACGGAAGGGGCAACAAAAGATGAGCTGATTGCCGCCGGTCTTGACGGGTACAATATAGAGCACGGCTGTAATCCGTTTTATATCAATACCTCAGGGCAGACCTTTGACACATATGTCATAGGTTCAAAAGGTGATCCTAGGGTTGATATGTATGAAAACCTTGCTGCTGAACAGAAGGCAAGGATAACTTATGAAAATCTCATCAAAATGAGTGATGACGAAAGACTGAATAAGACGCTGAAATTCCTCAGGGAAAGGGAAGTTGTTCATTTCCAGCGCTTTGGTGAATCTCTCAGGCTTATTGATGATTATTATTCAACAGACAGATATTTTTATAAAAAATAGATAATGCGACTGCTTAAAGGCAGTCGTATATTTTTTATTGAAAAGGATTATTGCCTGAAAATGTATGGTGTGATATAATTGAATGGACACTTAATTTTAAAAGGAGGATATTATGTGGAACAGTTTTAACACAGGTGCTTATGACGGAATGATTGCGGAAACCATTCGCATCAAAGGATACAACGATGATTATATTCAGGCGTATTATTCACGCCCGATCGGGGACGGGCCGTTTCCGGGGATACTTCTCATACCGCATATGCCGGGGTGGGACGAATATTGCAAAGAAGCTGCAAGAAGATTTACGCAGCATGGTTACAGCGTGATCTGCCCGAATATTTACGAAAGATTCGGACACGGCACTCCCGTTGAAGTTGCAAACAAAGCAAGAAGCGAAGGCGGAGTATATGATGAATCCGTAATGGGTGACAGCGATGCCTCATTGGCATTTTTGAGAAACCAGGCAAATGCAAACGGAAAAGTTGGTGTTATCGGAATGTGCTCCGGCGGAAGACACACATTCCTCGCAGCCTGCACTCTTGATAATATTGATGCTGCTGTTGATTGTTGGGGAGGAGGGGTCGTATGTAAAGAAGAAGACCTTACACCGCAGAGACCTGTTGCTCCGGTCTCTCTTGCAGAAAAACTTGATTGTCCGCTCCTCGGAATCTTTGGAAATGAGGATTTCAGCCCGACGAAAGAAGATGTGGATATATTGGAAAATACGTTAAAAGAACTCGGAAAAGAATATGAATTTTACCGTTATGACGGTGCAGGACACGGATTCTGGTATTATGACAAGCCCATGTATCGACAGGAACAGGCAATGGATTCGTGGAATAAGTGCATAGAATTCTTTGACAAACATCTGAAATAATGATCCGTGATAACTCAAAAAGGACTTTTGCTGTTATAGCTAAACCCGTAGGTTCAAGGTGCAATATGCGCTGTTCATATTGCTACTATCTGGAGAAAGATAAATTTTCTGTTCATAAGAAGCAGTCAAAGATGAATATATCTGTTCTGGAAAGTCTCATCAAGCAAGCGATTCAGGCCAATGAAGGACCTGTGGTATCATTTACATGGCATGGCGGTGAACCAACAATGGCAGGTATAGATTTCTTTAAAAAAGTTGTCGAGATCGAAAGAAAATATCTCCCTGATGGCTGGCAGGTATGGAATAATTTACAGACAAACGGAATTCTGATCAACAATGAATGGTGTCGTTTTCTTAGAGATAACCATTTTGATGTCGGACTGAGTATCGACGGAGATGAGCTTACTCACAATAAAAACCGCCTTGACAAAAGCGGAAGACCTACTTATGCGAAGGTGAAAAAAGCAGCAGAACTTCTTCTTGCTAACGGCATAGAAGCAGATCTTCTTTGTACCGTAACGGCAGATTCCGAAAAACGTCCCGGAGAAGTATACAGGGCACTTCGTGAACTGAACACTGGCTGGATTCAGTTTATTCCCGTTATCGTCCGCAATGAAGACGGAAGTATTGATCCCATATCAGCTTCTCCTGAAGGTTACGGTAGTTTTTTATGTGAAGTCTTTGATGAATGGGCATATAATGATCTTGGAAAGGTCGATGTTCAGCTTTTTGCGGAAATATCAAAAATTAAAGCAGGTTCAAACGCAGGTTTATGTTACCTCGCACCCACTTGCGGGCAGGTTCTGATCGCGGAAGAGGACGGAGGAATATATTCGTGTGATCACTTTGTTGATGACATACACCGCCTTGGTTACATACCGGAATCGGAGATTTCTTCAATGATTGACGGGGAATTTCAGCAGGCTTTCGGAAATTCCAAAAGAGAATCTCTTACAAAAGAATGTCTTTCCTGTGAATGGCTCAGGTACTGTAACGGAGGATGTCTCAAAGACAGAATTTCCAATTCTGAAGACGGTGAGGCGGGGCAGTATTATCTCTGTAAAAGTCTTAAAATGTTCTTTGAACAGAAAATGCCGATACTCGATAGAATAATGCAGCTCAGCAGAGAAAAACATACTCCACAGCAGATCATGAATATCCTGAATGCGGAGAAATAAAATATTATACAGTATGCGTAATTTAACTAAGCAGCGGTCTTTGTCAGATCGCTGCTTTACTTTATTTCGGCTTCGGGCGTTAAAAATAATCAATCGAACAAATGTGCTATTTCCTTAATTTTCCTGTTTGCTTTGCCGCAAATCTGTGATATAATCCTTATAGAACATTTATTCGAAATAAGGAGATGGCATTATGGAAGACCGTATATATCTGTGCATAGATTTAAAATCATTTTATGCGTCTGTGGAATGTATAGAACGCGGCCTTGATCCTATGCGTACGAATCTTGTAGTTGCAGATCCGTCAAGAACGGAAAAAACTATCTGCCTTGCAGTGTCGCCTTACCTCAAATCATTCGGTGTGCCAGGACGACCGAGGCTTTTTGAAGTCGTACAGAGAATAAAAAGAATAAATGAGCAACGTATAAGATCTGCTCCGCACAGAAAATTCAGTGGGGAGTCATTCGATGATGACGAGCTAACAACTCGTGCTGACCTTGCGGTGGGGTATATCGTTGCTCCTCCGAGAATGGCATATTATATAGAATACAGCACGAGAATATACAATGTATATCTGCAATACGTCGCACCCGAAGATATTCATGTTTATTCCATTGACGAAGTATTTATGGATATAACAGACTATCTTCATGCGGCAAAGTGTTCTCCCAAAGAATTTGCCCGAAGAATAATCAAAGATGTCCTTAAAACTACGGGAATCACAGCTACGGCAGGGATAGGAACAAATATGTATCTTGCAAAAGTTGCTATGGATATCGTTGCCAAGAGAATCACTGCAGACGAATACGGCGTAAGAATTGCCGAACTCGATGAAATGAGTTATCGGAAAGAATTGTGGAATCATCGTCCGCTCACAGATTTCTGGCGTATCGGAAACGGATACGCAAAGAAGCTTGAAGAACACGGTATGTTTACAATGGGAGATATTGCTCTTTGTTCAGTAGGGAAAGCCAACGAGTACCATAACGAAGAGCTTTTATATAAGCTTTTCGGAGTGAATGCGGAGCTGCTTATAGATCATGCATGGGGATGGGAGCCAAGTTCCATAAAAGATATTAAAAATTACAGACCTGTGTCAAGCAGTATTGGTTCCGGGCAAGTACTTCATTGTCCATATGATTATGACAGAGCAAGGATCGTCGTCCGTGAAATGGCAGAGCTTCTTGTATTGGATCTTGTGGATAAAGGTCTTGCGACAGATCAGATAGTTCTTACTGTAGGGTATGACATTGATAATCTGAAAGATCCCCAAAGAAAGCAAAATTATCGGGGTGCTATAAAAACGGATCATTATGGGAGGAAAGTACCGAAACATGCTCACGGGACGACTAATCTTTCACGATTGACATCTTCGTCCAGGCTTGTAACAGAGGCTGTAATGAAACTGTATGATGATATCGTTGACAAATCTTTACTTATAAGAAGAATAAATATAACTGCTAACCGGATAGTATCGCGGAATATGATAAATGATAATAAGCCCGAAGCTGAGCAACTTGATTTTTTCACCGATTATGAAGTGTTGGAAAAAAGGAAAATTGAAGAGGAGGCTATGTTTGGTCGGGAAGAACAGATGCAACATGCAGTTATAGAAATAAAGAAAAAATACGGAAAAAATGCTGTTCTCAAAGGGTTGAATCTCAGAGAGGGCGCCACAGCCAAAGATCGCAACAGGCAGATAGGCGGACACAAAGCATAAAGGAGACTGTATTGAATTACAAACAGGATAATCGCTATGAAAAAATAATTCATCTTCCGCATCCTTCATCAAAGAAGCATCCACATATGCCTGTAGAAGACCGTGCGGCGCAATTTGCTCCTTTTGCTGCTCTCACAGGACACGATGTAGCTATAAAAGAGACGTCAAGATTGACCGAATACAAGCTTGAGCTTGATGAATACGAAAAAGATGAACTTGACAAGCGTCTGAATTATATTGTATCTTGCGGTGAAGATGCCCCGGATATAAATATAACATACTTTCTTCATGATGAAAAAAAGACAGGCGGCAAATATGTTTCTGTTGCCGGAGGTATAAAAAAGATAGATTCATATAAAAAACAGATTATTATGCATGACGGTACACAGATCCCCGTAGTCGATGTTATATCCATAGAAGGGGAGTGCTTTGATAAAGAAGATTCCGGATTATAAAATAGACCACCCTTCGTATCTGAAGAGTGGTCATTATATTATTTATTTTTCTTTTTTCTGATCCTGCCGAATATTATTCCTATGATAAACCCTGCAACGGCACATGCGGCAATAATAAGAAGCTTCTGATTTTCTAACGGATTATTATCTGCATCACCATTATTATCAGGATTCTTTGTATTATCAGGGTCTTCGCTTCCGCTTTGTGACACTTCTTTCAGGAGAAGAGTTGCTTCCTGCGAATAACCACTGTCCATTTTAGCAATGTCGTATCTGTCGTTTCCGTCAAAATATGCTCTTGCCTTGATCTTCAATGTCATCGGATCTTCAGAAACGGACGGAAATTTTAGAAGGTATTCTTTTCCTATCTCTGCAATGGTTTCCGCTTCTGCTTTCTTGAACTCTTCGTCATCGAATGCATATAAGAATTCTACTTTCAGGTCCTCTTCATAATGCCCCAGATTTCCGATGAGTTCTTTAGTCTGCTCATCAAAGTGCATGCTGACAGAGATACTATCTTTTTTTAATTCACTTTCTATGATTATTGTCGGCGCTGAAAGAAGCTCTTTGTCTATAATTACACGTTCATTGACCTTTACAGCTTCACTCCAGTCTGATACAAGTGGAATATACAGGTTTTCAGACGGATTTTCCAGAGTATAGACGAATCTTGCTCTTATATATAACGGATATGTATCAAAGTCATAAATATTTACATTAGTCCACCCATCATTATTTCCCGTATACGTGTAATCATATACAAGGTCAAGATATTCATCGAATTCCAGATTCATTATCTGTCCTTCAAAAGTATCTTTTGACGCATTTGATCTTAACACTAAAGGGCTTTTGAAAAAACCGTACTTATCAGGCTCCCAGCTGTCAAGGTGATGCCAGTTTTTATCATCGCCCACAGAATAATCGAACTGAATCTGTATATTCGAAGCATCGTTTACTTTGTACATATCATACAATGTATCTTCATCCATATTAGCTATGTCAGAAATCACTTCATCATTAATCACTATGGCACCGACTGCACTGTGTCCGTTTGCCGAAGACTGATAGCAGTAAAGCTTCGGTGCTGATATTTCGATATCAGCTTCTGATGCAAAGACAGAGGCCGATATCAATATGAGTAATATTGATATTATAAGTGCAGTTTTTTTCATATTTACCTCCTGAGCTCAATACTGCCCATTTCAAGGGCGTAGAAAAATTCTATATAAACATCGTCTTTGTTATATGCCGTATATGTAAAAGTTTCATCATCTTCTGACATTGAAGCACCGACTGTGAAACCACAATTTTTTAACTCTGATACATATGCTTTTGCATTTTTGTAACTTATATCCATAAATACATTACAATAATCTGCTTCAAGAGTTGTTGTAATGACACTTGCCCCTGTCGGCTCCGGAAGAAGTCTTGCGATTCCTTCTTTGATCCAGTCCGGGTAATAGGCTGTTATGACTTCATCCCTGGTATTTTCATTTTCGGTTATAACGATACTGTTTTGTTTATCATTGTATTCAACCTTGACTCGGTCTGCAGCCGCAAGCTCTTCCATCGCTTTGAGTTCTTCTTTTGTCAGTTCTATTTCATTATTGAGGGAAGAGACTATATCTGCGATTACTTCTCCGTCCGCATATTCTCTTACTTCAAGACTTTTATTCGGAAGATAAATTGCATTGCCATCGAATATACTGCATCCTCCGCTGATAAA
>SVCP01000063.1 GCA_015058295.1 Anaerofustis stercorihominis | reverse complement strand
CTTCATCTCCGGTCCCATTGTGAGCCCGCGAAGAGCGACGAGAGGAAGTATGTATTCTTTCGCGTCTTCCGCATTATTTTCGGTGATGTTATCTTCTTTATTTTCGATTATTATTTCATTAACTTTTTTATTTTTGAATCTATCAAACATTACTTTCTCCTTATCCGCTATATTATATATTTTTTTTCTGTTGTATGCAAGTTTTATGACAGTATTATTCAAACTTAAATAATGTAAAAATGCTTTGAACTAAAACAGCACTTATGGACTTTTTTTTAATAATATGATAAAATCATTGTAGATTAATCTAAGTGGACAAAGTATGAATAAAAACATAAACAAGACCGAACAAACAAAATATGACATCAAATGTGCTTTTCTACAGCTTCTGGAAACAAAAAAGTTCGAAGAAATCACTGTCAGAGAAATTTCCGAGATTTCAGGATATCATCGCTCAACATTTTATCTTTATTTTAAAAATGTAAATGATGTATTATGGCAGGTGGAAAAAGATCTTCTTGATGATTTCAGAGATTTTCTTCGTACAGAACTCATGAGGGTTCAGCCACGGACTATCGATGATTTCGTGCGTGTGGTTGTGTATGCTCTCAGAAGCAGACATCGCCCGGATATTACACAGCCAATATTCCTTTTGATGGGGGATAACGGAGATCACGCATTTTTAAATGCATTAAAATCACACATAAAAGAGAATATGGCAGATCTGGAGCAAGTAAATAAAATGATCGATGATGACGAAAAGGATTATCTCATTGAATTCTTCGCTTCGGGTGCAATAGCTATCGTAAAAAAATGGTTCGAAAACGGAATGAATATCCCGATCGAACAGGCAGTCTCTTATCTTGTAAAATACTCCCTTGCAGTTATTAATGCATAAAAATGGTACGCCTGAAGGGAATCGAACCCCCGCACGTGGTACCGGAAACCACTGCTCTATCCACTGAGCTACAGGCGCACTGCCATAAAATTATACCACAGTTTATTTATTTATCAACATAAAAATACCAAAGACAGGCTTTAAAACCTGTCTTTATTCTTGTTATCTGTTACGAAGTCTTTCCACGACTTTTTTTACCGTTTCCGCAGCAGTTATAATTTCTTCTTCTGTCGTATATTTTGAAAGAGTGAATCTTGCTGCAGCCCCATACTCCGCAGCACCGATAGCCTGAATCACATGCGATTTCTCAACCGTCCCCGCTGAACACGCACTGCCCGAAGATATGCATACTCCCTCTACATCCAATGCATACAAAAGTTCGTCGTCATCTATATCTGCAAAAGAGAAATTTACATTGTTCGGAAGACGATATTCTTTAGTTCCGTTAAGTCTTGCTCCGGGAATTTCACTTTGAATCTTTGAAATCAGAAGATCCCTGAGTAAACTCATTTTTGACGAATTTTCCTCAATGGATGCCATAGCAGTCTGTACAGCTTTTCCCATTGCGGTGATTGAAGGTGTATTTATTGTCCCTGAACGAAGTTTCTTCTCCTGTCCGCCGCCGTATGCAATAGGATCAATTGGGAGTTTGTGTTTTACATATAAAAATCCTACACCTTTCGGTCCGTGAATTTTATGGGCCGAAACCGAAAGCATATCTATATTCATTTTTTTGACATCTATGGGAATTTTGCCAAAGCTCTGTACGGCATCTGTATGGAATACGATTCCTTTTTTATGAGCTATTTCACCGATCTCTTTTATGGGATTTATTACACCAATCTCATTGTTTGCATGCATTATGGAAATAAAAATAGTATCCTCGCGTATAGCATCCTTTACTTGTCTGAGAGAAATCATCCCATCACTGTCCACAGGAAGATACGTCACCTCAAAACCTTCTTTTTCCAGTTGCTCAAAAGCATAAAGAACAGCATGGTGTTCGATATTGGTAGTAATAAGATGCTTTCCTTTGTGTTTATTCTTTCTCGCATATCCGAGAATAGCAATGTTGTTAGCTTCCGTCGCTCCTGATGTAAATATTATTTCTTTTGGAGAACAACCGACAGAATCAGCACATATATCTCTTGCATCTTCAAGGCAACTTGCAGAAGTCTGTCCCACTGAGTGAAGTGAACTTGCATTGCCCCAGTTATCTTTCATGCATTCGATCATGGTTCTTATTACAATGTCATCCGGCTTTGTCGTAGCCGCATTATCCAGATATATTTTCATAACTTCCTCCAAGGTATGTTGCAATTATATCACAGTTCGTGCAAAAATGTGGATTAATTACTGAATTTATGATATAATTATTGCAAACTGATCCGGAGAAGCTATATGAGCATAAGAGAATATAAGCAGTTACGGGAAAGAGAGTTTCTTTCTGAATATGCAACACTGAGCATGAACAGCAGGGGACGTGTTTTTCCTGAACAGGATGACGATGTAAGGACCTGTTTTGAAAGAGACAGGGACAGAATAATCCACAGCAAGTCTTTCAGACGCCTGAAAGACAAGACACAGGTATTTATTTCTCCGGAAGGAGATCACTACAGAACAAGACTTACTCATACTCTCGAAGTCAGTCAGATAGCAAGAAGCATAGCCGTTGCTCTCAGACTTAATGAAAGCCTGACAGAAGCTATTGCTCTCGGACACGACCTTGGTCATACTCCGTTCGGACACACTGGAGAAGCTGTGCTGGATGAAATACTGAAGGATACACCTTTGGGAGGATTTGAACACAGTATTCACAGCCTGCGTATTGTTGATATACTTGAACGAAACGGAAACGGACTGAACCTTACATACGAAGTACGGGACGGAATAATAACTCATTCCACAGGTTCTTGTCCTGAAACACCGGAAGGTAAAGTTGTTCAGTTTTCCGATAAGATAGCGTATATCAATCATGACATAGACGATGCAATACGTGCAGGAATAATAACAGAAGCTGACCTTCCTAAAGAATGTATCAGAATACTGGGGGATACCCATTCAAAACGCATAAATACAATGATTGTGGATATTGTCCGGAACAGTCAGGATAAAAATACCATTTCAAAAAGCCGTGAGATAGAAGAAGCAACAGCTGAACTCCGTGCGTTCATGTTTGCAAATGTATATATAGGTTCTGAAGCTAAATCTGATGAAGACAAAGCTAAAAATGTTGTAAAAAGCCTGTTTGAATATTTCGTTGAAAATCCACAGGAAATGGGAGATGAATATTACAACAGAATTATCAACGATGGCATAGAAAGAAGCGTATGTGATTATATAGCAGGAATGACGGATTCATTTGCAGTAAAGAAATATAAGAGTCTGTTCATTCCGAATTCATGGATCTGATTTTTTTAAGGAGAAAATATGGCGGGAAGTTTTTCGGAAGATTTTATCAGAAAAGTTACCGATAATACGGATATAGTTGAAATAATATCAGAGCACACATCTCTGACAAAAAAAGGCAGTCGCTATTTTGGCGTGTGCCCTTTTCACATTGAAAAAACACCGTCATTTTCCGTATCCCGTGAAAGACAGCTCTACTATTGTTTCGGTTGTCAGAAAGGCGGCAATGTGATCGGATTTGTGAAGGATTTTTATAAATATTCCTTTGCGGAAAGTGTTGAATTTCTGGCGAACAAAGCTAATATACCGGTTGAGTATACACAGCGTTCGAAACAGGAATCCGATACATACAAAAAAAGAAAGATCGCGTATGAAATAAACAGAACAGCGGCAAATTACTATTACATTCAAAGAAAGAAAAATAAAGCCGCATCGGATTATTTTATTAAAAGAGGGCTAAGTGAAGAGACCATTAAAACATTCGGTCTCGGATACTCCCCGGCAGGTTCGGACAACCTTTACCGCTATCTGAAATCAAAAGGTTATTCCGATGATGATATTCTCCTTACTGATCTTGCAAGGAAAAGCAAAAATAATGATGGTTATTACGATTATTTCAGAAACAGAGTTATGTTTCCGATAATTGATGTGAGCGAGAATATTGTAGGTTTCGGTGGAAGAACAATGGGAAATGATGAGCCCAAATATCTCAATTCCGCACAGACCATTGCGTTTTTTAAAGGCAGTACTTTGTTTAACCTGAATAAAGCCCGTCTGATGGTAGGGAAGATGCCGATCATTATCGTCGAAGGCTATATGGATGTTATTTCTCTTTATGACAAAGGGATAACAAGCGCCTGTGCAAGTCTCGGTACATCTTTAAGTGAGTCCCATGCAAAATTGCTGAAAAGATATACAAATGATGTTGTATTATGCTATGATGGAGATAATGCAGGCATAAATGCGGCTCTCAGGGCTGCGGACATTCTTACAGCAGCAGGAATAAACGTAAAAGTAGCATTGCTGGAGAATAATGACGACCCTGACAGTTTTGTTCAAAAATACGGAAAAGATGCGTTTTTAGGTTATATAAACGATAAATCTATGTACATAATAGATTTTAAGATTGAAATTAACAGAAGACGAACAAATTTTGATGATATAGTAAGCCGTTCTGCATTTGTAAATAATTGCCTCGCAGAGCTTTCAAAAGAAAAGGATGCTGTAAAGGTGGAATATTACAAGCAGAAGATTGCAAAGATTGCCGAAGTGAGTTTTGATTCCGTAAACAGACAAATGTCAAATGTTCAGAAGGAAATTGCTGCTTCACCCCAAAATATAAATCAGCGGTATAAAAAAGAAAATGAGGATGTAAGCCCTTCTGAAGATATTTTTTACAACACTGACAATATAAGAGATGATACACAGGCAAAATTAATAAGATATATTTTGCAGGGATATGAATACTATATTAAATTTATCGATTATGGCGGAGATGAATGGTGTTTTTCCAATACACAGTATGAAGAAGTATTTAGAGAAGTCAAAAAATTGATAAATTTCAATAAAGATATTGACATATTCAAAGAGTGTATGTATAATAATAAAATTGCTCAGATCATTTCGATTGTTGATGCAAACTGTGAAATTCTGTCTGATGAAGAAGTAAAAAACTGTATTAAAACCTCAAAAATACGTTCTGTTGAAGAAGAAATAAAGAGGGTAAGAAAAGAAATTGCAGAGCACGAAAAAAACGGAAGTGCAAATGACATCGAGATGCTGTTCAATGAGTACAGTTTCTTGAATAAGCTGCTTTTGGAGCAGAGAAAGACGGAGGTGTGAATTTGAAGCAAGATAATATTAATGTGCCCGAATCACTCGCACAAAACGAACAACTGTTGCAAAAAATCGAACAATTGCGAAGCAAAGTAAAAGAGCAAGAAAAACTCTCCGCAGATTTTGTATCTGAAGAATTGGCTGAATTTGAATTATCTGAAGAAGAAAGCGATGCAGTTTTCGAATTGTTAAGTTCAGACGTGCTGAGCCACATTGATTTTTCAAGCACCGACATAAGTATTGATGACAAAGATGACGAATTTGTTATGTCAGAAGAACTTGAAGAAACAGCCGAAGAGATCATCAAAGATGATTTTTCCGATCTTGAAGGCATTAACATCAACGACCCTGTAAGAATGTATTTAAAGGAGATCGGTAGAGTCGATCTTCTCACAGCGGAACAGGAAGTTGCTTTGGCAGAAAGAATTGAGGCAGGAGATACATCAGCAAAACAAGAGCTTGCAAAAGCTAACCTGAGACTTGTCGTATCCATTGCGAAGAGATATGTCGGACGAGGAATGGCTTTCCTTGATCTTATTCAGGAAGGTAATCTCGGCCTTCTCAAAGCGGTGGACAAGTTCGATTATACTAAAGGATATAAATTCTCGACATATGCTACATGGTGGATCAGACAGGCTATTACAAGAGCCATTGCCGACCAGGCAAGAACGATCCGTATTCCGGTACATATGGTAGAAACGATCAACAAGATTGCTCGTGTTACCAGAGTACTGGTTCAGGAGTTGGGAAGAGATCCTTCCACAGCTGAAATCGCCGCAAAACTCGGTATGACAGAAGATAAGGTTATTGAGATTCAGAAGATAGCTCAGGATCCCGTGTCCCTTGAAACACCTATAGGTGAAGAAGAAGACAGCCATCTCGGAGATTTTATTCCGGATGACGAAGCTCCGGCACCGGACGAAGCGGCTTCATATATGCTTCTTCGTGAACAGCTTCTGGAAGTTCTTTCAACTCTTACGGACAGAGAGGCAAAGGTACTGAAATACCGTTTCGGCCTTGAAGACGGCCGCCCGAGAACTCTCGAAGAAGTGGGCGATATTTTCAAAGTGACAAGAGAACGTATTCGTCAGATCGAAGCAAAGGCTCTCAGAAAACTGCGCCATCCAACGAGAAGTAAAAAACTTAAAGATTTTATTTGATGTTGAGTTGCTCCGAATCTTCGGAGCAACTTTTTTAGAGGTGTTATATGCTTGAAATAGCGGTTTTATCATTATTTCTTCTGTGCCTGATATTATGTGTGGCATTTTCCGTAAATGTGGTTTATGCTCTATTGTTTGGCTTTATATGCTTTTTTATTTATGCCCTGACACAGAAATTCACTGTCAAGGAAACCATATCACTATGCATAGATGGTATAAAAGGGGTCAAAACGATCCTTATTGTCTTTTCTCTCATCGGTGCTCTTACAGCGCTGTGGAGGGCAGGAGGGGTCATCGCTTATATTATCAATGTTGCAACGAAGATAATTCAGCCGAATTTTATGATTCTGTGTTGCTTTTTACTATGCGGACTGTTATCTGTACTTACAGGAACAGCATTCGGTACAGCAGCGACCATGGGTGTCATCTGTATGATGATCGCAAATTCTATGGGAATCAATCCGGTGATAAGCGCAGGCGCAATTCTTTCAGGTTCATTTTTCGGTGACAGATGTTCACCAATGAGTTCAAGTGCGACTTTGGTAAGTGAACTTACCGGGACAGATATTTATTCCAATATATCAAAGATGATAAAAACATCTGTCGTCGCTTTTGTACTGTCATGTATATTCTATACAGCAATAGGGTTCACTGCATCAGGTTCAGCAATAAGCACCACATCCCCCGCGATATTCGAACAAAGCTTCAATCTTGTGTTCTGGTGCATAATTCCCGCCGTCATTATCATCGCAATGTGCATAATGAGAGTCAATGTGAAACTTGCGATGCTTTCGAGCATTATTGTAAGCATATTTGTGTGTATATTTTGTCAGAATATGTCGCTTGCAGATGTAATTCGTACCATGATTTCAGGCTACAGCGCTGACCCTTCTCTTCCTGTAGGCACAATGCTTAACGGTGGGGGATTTACATCAATGATCAATGTAATGCTCATAATCATCATTTCGGGTACATATTCATCAATATTCAAAAACACCAGACTGCTTGACGGGCTGAAAAATCTTATGGTCAAAATTTCGGAAAAAACCACTCCGTTCACAGCAACCGTTGTTGGAGCGATCATCACAAATATGTTTGCCTGCAATCAGTCTCTTGCGGTAATACTTACGAAACAGCTTTGTGACAGTGTCGAACCTGATAGTGAAAAAATGGCGATTAATCTTGAAAACTCAGCAATAGTGATTGCACCGCTTACACCGTGGAGTATTGCCTCCGCAGTTCCACTTACATCTGTGGGAATGGACGGGAGAGGCGTGATTTTTGCAGTATATCTGTATCTGCTTGTAATAACTAACATCGTTGAATCATTTATAAACAAAAGGAAAGAACAAAATGAATCAGCTCAAAGTAATTGATATGAGAGTAGTTCCCGGAGACAGCGGGTTTCTTATTGATGACGGAAAATGTACTGTATTGTATGATACGGGCTTTGGCTTCACCGGATATAAAATGGCAGAAAAGATCAAAGAATATCTTGGTGGAAGATCACTTGATTATATTTTCCTGACACATTCACATTATGACCATGCACTTGGCAGTGCGTATATTACAAAAGTGTTTCCTGACACAAAAGTAGTAGCAGGGGAGTATACGGCAAAAATATTCACCCGTGACGGGGCTAAAGCAACGATGAAAGATCTCGACAATAAATTTGCCGAAAAGAGCGGATTTCCGCCGTATGAATTTCCGGGAGATGATCTTCGTGTAGATATTTCCGTAAAAGATGGTGACATAATAAATGCAGGAAGTATGACATTTGAGGTCATAAGCCTTCCGGGACACACAAAATGCTCTGTGGGATTTTATCTGAAAGAATATAAGATACTTCTTGCGACAGAGACCCTTGGGGTGTATGACGGAGATAAAATGATCGTTCCATCATTCCTTGTTGGTTACGATATGGCCTTGCAATCCATTGATAAAGCCCTGAATCTGGATATAAACGGGATTCTCGCGCCGCATTACGGAATGTTGTC
>SVCP01000062.1 GCA_015058295.1 Anaerofustis stercorihominis | reverse complement strand
TTAAAGCGGCACGCGAGCTGGGTTCAGAACGTCGTGAGACAGTTCGGTCCCTATCCGTCGTGGGCGTAGGATATTTGAGAGGAGCTGTTCTTAGTACGAGAGGACCGGAATGGACGAACCTCTGGTGTATCGGTTGTCGTGCCAACGGCATGGCCGAGTAGCTATGTTCGGAAGGGATAAGCGCTGAAGGCATCTAAGTGCGAAGCCCCCCTCAAGATGAGATATCCCACTTCGCAAGAAGGTAAGACCCCCGGAAGACTACCGGGTAGATAGGTCAGAGGTGTAAGTGCAGTAATGTATTAAGCTGACTGATACTAATTGGTCGAGGGCTTGTTCTTAAGATTGAGAATTTGGAAGACCTTATGCAGTTTTTAATCGGATCTGAGAGACTGGTGGAAAGATAAAAGACTCCGTGACGATAGCGGCGGTTACGCACCTGTACCCATACCGAACACAGAAGTTAAGCCCGCCCACGCCGAAGGTACTTGCTTGGTAACGAGCCGGGAGATTAGGTAGTTGCGGGGTATTTTTTTATTGTTATGCTTGTCTGAATTTTGGTTGTTTTGCCCGGCTACGGGCTTTTTTTATATTGTCATAAATATGTATTTTCAGAAAAATATATCTGTAAATTGTTTGTATCAGCCTGTTTGTGTTGTATGATTTTACTGAGGAGATATTCAGGGAGGAGAATTATGAAGAGATTTTTAAAGATAATTTGCTGTATTGCGCTCGTTATATTTATTGTAATGTATGTGGTTTTCGGATACATACCTGTATTCGGCGAGCTGATCTCTGAAATGATCCTTACAAGATATGCTCATACATACGGGATTTCAGACGGGTGGATACACACGGATATTGACTGGTATTTTACGGGTTGCTATGACTGGGTGGAATGCGAAGGACTTTCATATTCCACCCATAAAAATATTATAATTGACTGGGATGAAAATGAGCGTGTGGATAAAGATGCTGAAACAGATTTTCTAAAAGTTGCATCAACTTTTTCCGATGATTTCAGGTTTCGCTCGTTTGGGATGAGTGTGAAAATCAATGCGTTTGATTTCGAAAAACGGGCACATAACATTTCGTTCACTGTATGGAATACTGAGGAACTTACGCCTGTAGAAAGCAGGAAAAGGGCTGTAGATGTTGCTTGGCAAATTCTCCGGGAAATGGGGGATGATTATCATTTCAGGCAATTATATTACGGATACTATGACAAAAACGGTAGTCTTGTGATAGATGCAGATAATTACGGATACAAAGAACTATCCTATGAAGACATCGAAGAAAATATTTATGTAGATGAGCGTATATCATTGGAATATATTGACTGGAAAAAAGAGCATGGTTTTGATTGAAAAATAAAAAGGGGTAGTACACAGACTACCCTATATTTTTTTCGTGATTCTGTCTTGCTTCGTCAAACAGATCTATTACATATTCGATGTTTTCTGTGTTCAGGTTCAGTGCACGGAACTCCACAAGATCTTTTTTCAGGAAGTTCACCGCAACATACTTTGCGCCTATCTCGTGCTGAAATCCGATGTACTCTTCATATGTCATGATGCTTCCGTCGTCTTTTTTTACTATATCCATAAAATCCACTTTATATTTGTTGTGGTCGAACTTTTCAGAATGGTATCCACCGTTTGCGAGAATGTAATAAAATTCCTCTTTCATTTTATCGTCTGCCCTGAAATTGGCATGTACCCCGCATTTTTCCGTATATCTGAAATTCTCATAGAAATTTATGATACCGATGATTTTATTTACCAGAGGTATAAGTTTTTCTTTTGAAAACGGATTCAAAACGATCTCAACATTAAGATCCTCGCCGATGGTCTCATCAAGTACGAATTTTCCGTTGTTGCCGACGATGTCCTTGAGCTTTTTCAGACCGGTCTTTGTATAAGCGATAGATTCCTGTATGTAAGTAACTCCGAATTCTATCTCAAGTCCGCAGCCGTTTGTGTCAAAAAAATCCTTTACATTGTCGTCCTGTATCTGAAGTATCTTTTTTAATTTGCGGATGTCCCGTATCTTTGTAAATCTGTCAAACATACTGCCTCCTTTCGTTCTTGCGTTGGTACCTGCTGTTTCCTACAATGCACACGCCTTTTCGTAGATGTCTATTACAAATTCTATATTTTCCCAGTCGAGGTCCAGTGCCCTGAATTCAACAAGATCCTTTTTGAGAAAATTGACGGAAGTATATTTTGATGATACTCTGTTCTGATATTCAATAAATTCTTCGTATGTTCTCGTTGTTCCGTCTCTCTTTTGTGTCAATTCATTGAAATTGACCTTGTATTTGTTGTGTGTGAAGCGGTCCTCTTCATAATGTCCTTCCACAAGAAGATTATAGAATTTCTTTTTCAGCTCGTCATCAGCTCTGAAATTTGCATGCACACCACAGTTTTCATTTACAACAAAATTGTCATAGAATTCGAGAATATCCGTGATATCCTCGAGCAGAGGTTTCAGTTCTTCTTTGCCGTAAGGGTTCAGGACTATTTCAAGATTCAGGTCTGTGCCGATTGTGTTGTCGATTACGAATTTGCCCTTTCCGCTTACGAGCTCCACTAACTTCTGAAGTCCTACTTCCGTATATGTAACGCTGGGTCTTTCATATCTTATGCCAAATTCGATCTCAAGCCCGCAACCGTCTTTGTCGAAATATTCTTTGTCGGAGCTGTCTTTGATGTTTACTATTTTCTTAAACCTGCGAAGGTATTTTTTCTTTTCATAATTTTTCAGCATATAATCTCCTTTTATACAATAAAACAAATATGCCTGTTACAAAGCATGTTGTGAAATGTATCTGTTATTTGTCTGTCGGTTGTCTTGATAATGCGAAATTAATTCATGCAGAATGATAAGATATCCGAATTTTAATTTTATACTTAATTTTATAAAATTAACCTTAAAATAAACTTAAGATGCACTTTGCCATTGCACTTCGCATATTGAAATACTGTATTTTTTCGACATAAAACAGTATTTGTCGGGTGAATTACCGATAATATCTGATCAGAGAATTCACCTATTCGCTGAGAATTACAATGGCTTTTTTATATTTTTCCGCACGGGCAATGTCTTTTTCTGTCGGTTCCGCAAAACGTGAAAGATCGCTGTTGTGCCTGAGATCCGCAAGTTTTACTTTTACTGCACAGGGATCCGCCTTTATTTTTGTAACATACTCAAAATAATCGTCATCATCACTGTGCGTAAGTAGTCTCAGAGTATCTGTAACATCCCTGCTGATGCCCATATTCTCAAGATCATCAAATGTGAGAGGTGTATCCTCCACTACATCGTGAAGTAGTGCAGCGCATACTTCTTTTTCTGTATCCATCTGTTCTGCAAGGTGAAATGGGTGGAAAATATATGGAAGTCCCGTTTTATCTGTCTGGTCTTTATGAGCATCAAAACATATTTTCAGTGCAATTTTTGTCATTTCTGTATATATCATTATGTTACTCCTTATTTTACTCCGTTTTGTTCGCATAATTCCCTGATGGGGCAGTTTTCGCAGTCCGGCTTTCTTGCATGGCATATCCTTCTTCCGTGGAATATAAGTACATGGTGCATAAGGATCCATTTATCCATGGGAATGGCTTCTTTCAACTGTTTTTCTGTCTGATTCACATTGTTGCTTTTCGCAAGACCGATCCTGTTGGAAACACGGTGAACATGAGTGTCCACAGCAAATGACGGAACTTTAAATGCATTCGCCATAACCACATTTGCGGTTTTCTGTCCGACGCCTGCGAGTCCCTGAAGTTTTTCGAAATCATCAGGAACTGTTGATTCGTATTTTTCCGCAAGATCTTTGCTCATTGATATTATATTTTTTGCTTTTGAGTTTCCGAGACCACAGCTTTTGATATATCCGAGAAGTTTCTCTTCTCCGAGACAGAGCATTTCTTCGGGAGTTTTTGCAACAGTGAACAGCTCTGATGTGACTTTATTTACACGGATATCTGTACACTGCGCGGAAAGAATAGTTGCAACAAGAAGCTCATATGGTGTGCCGAAATTCAGTTCGCACTCCGCATCGGGATGAGCCTGTATCAGTTTATTTTGAATTTGTAAAATTTTATCTTTTTCCATGAGTAAATTTTACCATAAATACGGACGGTTTGCAGAGAATATTTTAATACAAGCGGGAAAAACTTTTTACGGAAATAAATTTCGGGAGGAAGATATGAACGATACAGCAAAATGGATACTTGGTTCTGCGGCTGTTACGGCGGTTGCCACTGCATCATTGTTGATGAACAAAGACAGGATCACAAAGATGGGACAGGAAAAATTAGATCACATTACTGACGCAAAAGATGACATTGCAAGAGGAATGAAGGATGCTGCGAAAGATCTCAAAGGTATGATGAGATAGTCTTTATTATGTATATGTGAAAATTCTTCATGGGGGCGCCGCAGGCGGTGCGGCTGTGCCGCACCCTCAGAAGCGGAAGCTTCTGAGCCGAATCCGTATCGGACGAAGTCCGATGCGGATTCGCGCCTGCGGCGTCCCATAATAAAAAATCACTGAAAAAGAACACTTTCCCCCCTGCGACATTATCGGTACATAGTATTTTCCACAAAAAAACTCCCCCATATAGCATACGGAGGAGTGGAATTGTATTTACATTGCGGCTTTGATTCTCTTTAATACTTCATCTTTGCCAAGAATACACATAATGAGCTGAATGTCAGCACCGTGTACTTCACCTGTGAGAGCGATTCTTGCACCCATATAAAGGTTCTTGCCTTTGATCTTGTATTCTTTCTGGATAGTTTTGAATACAGCTTTCATTACTTCCGGAGTGAGTTTATCTTCCTTTTCGATGAGCTCAACAAGTGCCGCATAAAGCTGAGGATTTGTTTCGAATGCTTTTGCTTCGAGACCTTCTTCGCTTGTTACTTCCTTCGGTTCTGCGAGCATTTCTTCGGCTTCGAGTGTTACCTGTTCGAGATAAGATACTCTGTCTTTGATGCAGGAAGTGAAGTAAAGGAGTTTTTCTTCGTCTTCTGCGATCACGTCATATTTACCTGCGAGATATGTCTTTACAAGCTCAGCAAGTTCGTTGTCAGGCATTTCCTTAATGTAGTGAGAGTTTACCCAGTTGAGCTTGTCGACATCAAATACAGCGCCTGCTTTGCTCAGACGGCCAAGATCAAATTCTGCCGCAGCTTCATCAAGGCTGAAAATTTCTTTTCCGTCGGGCATTGACCAGCCGAGCATTGTAATATAGTTGATGATCGCTTCCGGGAGATATCCTTTCTGAAGGAAATCTTCCACAGCCGCAGAGCCGTCACGTTTGGAGAGCTTTTTCTTGTTTTTGTTGAGAACTGTCGGAAGGTGAACAAACTGCGGTGCTTCCCAGCCGAAGTATTTATAAAGAAGGATGTGTTTCGGTGTGGAAACGAGCCATTCTTCTCCACGGATTACGTGAGTAATCTTCATGTGTCTGTCGTCAATTACAACAGCAAAGTGATATGTGGGGAAGCCGTCAGCTTTCATGAGGACCTGTTCGTCAATGTCCTTTGTGTTGATTGTTACAGTGCCTCTTACGCCGTCTTCGAATGTTACATCTTCGTTTTCCGGAAGCTTCATTCTGATAACATGGCTTTCACCTGCATCAAGTTTTGCCTGCACTTCTTCTTTTGTGAGATGCGAGCATTTTGAGTCGTATTTCGGTGTGAGTCCCTGTTTTGTCTGTTCTTCCCTGAGGGCAGCAAGCCTTTCCTGTGAGCAGAAGCAGTAGTATGCTTTGCCTTCGTCCACAAGCTGTTTTGCGAATTTTGCATAGATGTCGAGCCTTTCTGACTGATAATACGGGCCGTAAGGACCAACCTGATAGATGTTTCCGTTTTCGTCGAGCATAGGGCCTTCTGCGTGTCTTACATTGCATTTGCCGAGAACAGCCACAAGGTTTTCAACACTGCCTTCTACATAACGTGTCTGGTCAGTATCTTCGATTCTGAGAATATAATCTCCGCCTGTTTTTTTGGCGATGAGATAATTGTAGATTGCGGTTCTGAGTCCGCCGATGTGCAGATATCCCGTCGGAGAGGGAGCAAATCTTGTTCTTACCATAAAAAATATAACCTCTTATTTGTCGTTTGTTGTAATGATCTTTCCGTCGATCCAGAGTTTTTCCAGATTGTAGTTCTTTCTTTCGTCTTCAAGGAAAACATGAACGATAACATCGCCATAATCAAGAAGAAGCCACTTAGCGCCCCTCTCGCCTTCTCTTCCTTTCAGAACATATCCCGCAGCCTCAGCTTTTTCTTCGACGAATTCCACAGCCGCTTTTGCAAGACGCTCGTTTGATGCAGTTCCGATAACGAATGCATCCATATCGGAAGAAATATGGGAAATATCTATGATCTGTATATCCGTAATATTTTTTTCTTCAAGCCACCCTTTGATAAGTGTACAATCAGTATGCATATTAACCTCACTTCAGTAGTAGATTTTATCTGATTATACCACACATTTTCCGAATAGTACAGTCGTTTTGATTATTGAGTATGTTTTCGTAAAATTCATTGCGTATCGGTACGTCAAAGCATGATTCCGGTTATGATTTTTGCAATTTTTATTGACAACCGGCCATATATTAAATATCATAAATTAACCGGAATGAAAGGTGAGTGCTATGAACAGAAATAACAAAATATTTGATACACAACAGACAGCAAAAAAATTACAGGAAATAAATTTATCGCAGTTCACTCCTTCAGCGGGAATTCTTGCGATGAAGAAAAAGGTATATAAATTTATAGAAAATATTCAGTGTGCAATCTTTCCTTCCATTTATGAAGAACAGTATGACAATTTAGAGCTTATGCACAGTAAGATCGAAGTAAGGCTTCTTGAGGCGTTCATGCTTCTGGATTCTCTCATCAAGGAAGCGTTCAGACAATCGGACAAAGAAGTGGATTCGGAAAGAATCGCATCGGAATTTTTTGATGAACTCACTTCCGTCAGGGAGCTTCTCACCCTCGATGTACAGGCCGCATATGACGGGGACCCGGCTGCAAAGAGCTATGAAGAGGTAATATTAAGCTATCCGTGCATGGAGGCTATAATGATATACCGTCTTGCGCATATTCTGTGGGACAAGAAAGTTCCTCTTATTCCGAGAATCATGACGGAATATGCCCATTCCAACACGGGAATAGATATTCACCCCGGTGCAAAAATAGGACATCACTTCTTTATTGACCATGGAACAGGCGTTGTTATCGGAGAAACCACCGTAATCGGCAACAATGTGAAACTTTATCAGGGGGTTACCCTCGGTGCAAGGAGTTTTGATGTTGATGAAAAGGGAACTATCCTTGCAAACAAACGACACCCGAATATCGAAGACAACGTTATTATATATTCCGGAGCATCTATCCTCGGCGGAGATACCACCGTCGGACACGACAGCATCATCGGAGGTAACGTCTGGCTGACACACTCCGTTGAGCCGTATTCCAAAGTGTATAACTCCACTCCCAGTCCGTATATCAAGAACACTGACAAGACGAAAAGTGTCTGATCTTTTCGGGCAGTATATTACACAACAGAAAGGCAGGTTACTATATGGACGACAGATTAAAGGCCCTTCTTACGAATTACGACATCAACGGTATAAAGGATTATTTTCTCGATGTGGAGATGCAGTATTACGATAATGATATGACCGAGATAATAATCGATCTTGACAGCAGTATTCCACAGTATGACTGTCTTGTGGAGAGTATCGGAATAGAGAATAAATCCATAGCCACAGATCTTTATGCAGATGACAAAGCTATGTACAGCATCAACACATATAAAACAGATATACATGATCTGTACTTTATCACAAAAGAAGAATTCGGACTTGATGACGGGTACGGCGTCACGAATGAACTCAGATTCACAAGCAATATAACACCGGAAAACGAATAATTTTTAAATATTGATAACTCCGTGAAATTTGCGGTAATATAAAATCAGAAAACCTCATTCAGCCCCGATAGCTTAATGAGGTTTTTGTTATGCGGTTTATGTTATCAAGCCACTGTTGTCTGCAGAAGTCCGGACGGCAGAGTAAGTGAGTGATAATTTTTTTATTTTTTTTTGCAAAAAAGGGTGTTTTTTTTATGAAAGTGTGTTATAATACCACGGTACTCAGTATTGTGCGTCCTTAGCTCAGTTGGATAGAGCGTTCGGCTACGAACCGGAAGGTCGTGGGTTCGAGTCCCGCAGGGCGTACCATTTTTATTGTTTATTTACTCCGTGACGATAGCGGCGGTTACGCACCTGTACCCATACCGAACACAGAAGTTAAGCCCGCCCACGCCGAAGGTACTTGCTTGGTAACGAGCCGGGAGATCAGGTAGTTGCGGGGTATTTTTTTATGCTTGTCTGAATTTCCGTATGCTGTGTTGGTTGCTGCGCGGCTGTCGCTCATTTACGCTTAGGTAAACCACGCGCCATCTGCTCGCAATCCGCCTTGCCTACGAAAATTTATACTGCGCATAAA
>SVCP01000061.1 GCA_015058295.1 Anaerofustis stercorihominis | reverse complement strand
ATAGACGGAGTTGTATTCCTTCATAAGATAGAGGAAGGAAGTGCGGACCGTTCGTATGGGATAGAAGTTGCGAGACTTGCAGGGCTTCCGGAAGTTGTTCTGAGCCGTTCCGAAGAGATACTCGAACAGCTCGAAAATGACAGCCATGCCCCGGGAGCAGGTGTTACGAATGTGAAGAAAAACAAACCCAAAGCAAAAAAAGATACGAATACATATAATTTATTCTCATACAAGGAGTTAAATATTGCGGAGGAAATAAAAAATCTTCCATTGTATGAAATGACACCTATTGAGGTAATGAATTTTGTGGCAAAACTGCAAAATGAACTGAAGGAGGGTTGATTTGGGAAAAATCAGGATTCTTTCCAAAGACACTGTTGATAAGATAGCCGCAGGGGAGGTTGTAACATCTCCTGCGAGTGCACTTAAAGAAATGATTGAAAACTCCATCGATGCAAATGCGAAAAATATATCCGTGGAAACCCGTGGCGGCGGAAAGAGCTATATGGCAATAACCGACGATGGAGACGGCATCGAAGAAGATGACATTCCTCTTGCGTTTACACGCTATGCCACAAGTAAAATTGAAGACAGCATCGACGAAATAGACACACTCGGTTTCAGAGGTGAAGCTCTTGCGAGCATTGCTTTTGTATCCAGAGTAAAGGTCACCACCCGTGCAAAAGGTTCGGCAATGGGAGTTTCCTGTTCCATAATAGAAAACGAAGTCCGTGAAAAAATTTCCGTGTCCTGCAATGTGGGGACGACTATCGAGATCACAGATCTGTTTTATAATACTCCCGCAAGGCTTAAATATCTGAAAAAAGACTATAAAGAGACATCCGATATTACGGAAATGATAAGCTGTATTGCGCTTTCTCATCCGGAAATATCTTTCAGACTTGTCTGTGACGGAAAAGAGATTTTTTTCACAGACGGAAGGGGAGATGTCCTTAAAAGTGCAAGAGTGATCTATGGAAGAGACATAGTTGACGGACTTATGCCATGCAGTATAGAAAATGATCCGTTGTCTGTCAGCGGCTACGTCTCAAGTGCATCATTTACAGATGATAAAGGTAAACTTCGGCTTATTTTTATAAACGGCAGATATGTAAAAAGCAGTGAAATAACTGCGGCTATAGATTCGCTTTATAACGAACTTTATTCAAAGACAAAGCCGAATTTTATTTTATATATCACGCTTCCCCCTAGGATGCTGGATGTGAATATTCACCCGGCGAAGACGGAAATAAAGCTTCTTAATTCATCCCTTATCTGTATGCTCATAAAAGACGGCATCAGAAAGACACTCTCTGAACAGTTTGTTGTGAACAACAGCGCTCCCGCAGTCAGGGAAAAGCTTTACGAAGCTCCCAAATACGAAAACAGAGTATTCGAAACCGTAGAAAACTATATTTTCGGCAGCAAGAATAAAAAAGATGTGGTCGTATCTGATAATTCTCCCGAACTGTACGAAGATAAAAAAATACCCGTAAGTGAAGAGATCACTTCCGTGAAGAAATATGAATCAGATAATATCATAACTCCCACGGATATTCTTTCCGTTCAGACAACACCCTCCGAAAAAGAAGAATACGCTCTCGGTGCGGAAAAGATAGATCACGACTTCTTCGAAAAGCTGTCCAATATGAAGTATATAGGCAATGCTTTTTCACAGTATGCAATGGTGGAAAGCCACGAATATATTTATGCCATAGATGTTCATGCGGCACATGAGAGAATACTTTACGAAAGATTTCTTGCACAATACCGTTCTCAGCAAATTCAGCTGCAGCCGCTTCTTATCCCGAAGATAGTGAATCTTCCGCAGAAGGAATATATCATCGCCGTTGAAAACACGGGTGTACTCTGTGAGCTTGGTTTCGAAGCTGAGGATTTCGGTGGTGGAAATATTGCCATCCGAAGTATTCCTGCGGATTTTGCGGATGATGACATTACCGATGTTGTCATGCGTATTATAGAAGAATTTTCCGTTGCAGGGAAAAATGATATTCTTGCAAGAAATGAAAGGCTCATCCGTGCGGCATGTCACAATGCTGTAAGAGGGGAGAGCGACATAAGCGAACAACAGGTAAGAAATCTTCTCAAAGACCTTGCGAAGGCAGAACACCCCTATACCTGCCCTCACGGAAGAAGCGTGGTTGGAAAACTCAGCATAAAATATTTCATGAAAGCATTTAACAGGATATAATAAAAAGCTGTGACATTTCGCCACAGCTTTTTTGTGTATTATTACTGATTCTGAGCTTCTTTAGCCGCTTTCTTTGCTGCGAGCTTTTCAGCTGTTTTTTCAGCTTTGATAGCTCTTGCCTGTTCTCTCTGAATTTCCGGGAAAGCAGAAAGCATAGGATCGATATCTTCGCCTTTGATGTAGCGTGATATGTAGTTCTGTGTGATCTTGACTACTGTGCCTGAAAGTGCGAGTACACCGATAAGGTTAGGCAGTGCCATGAGGCCGTTCAGTGTATCTGAAATGTCCCATGCAAGACCGAGATCCATTGTTGCACCGAATACTACGAAGCCAACGAATACGCATTTATAAATGATTGTTGATTTTGTTCCGAAGAGATATTCCCATGCTTTTGTTCCGTAGTAAGACCATCCGAGAACTGTTGATGATGCGAACAGGAGGATAGCAAGAGCGATGAAGCCTGCACCGAGACTTCCGAACATTGTTTCAAATGCTTTTGTTACAAGAGCAGCATCAGCTGTTGATTCAACAATCATAGCACCTGTATTGAGGTCGATAACTCCTGAGGTAAGGATAACAAGTGCTGTAAGTGTGCATACGAGCATTGTGTCTGCAAATACTTCGAAGATACCCCACATACCCTGAACTACAGGTTCTTTTACGTTTGAAGCGGAGTGTACCATTACTGATGAACCGAGGCCCGCTTCGTTTGAGAAAATACCTCTTTTGTAACCCCATGTAATTGCGTTTTTGACCGCAACACCTGCTACAGCGCCGCCGATAGCTTTGAATCCGAATGCAAATGAGAAAATAGCTCCGAATGCGGGAATAATATTTTTGGCGTTTGCAACAACGATTGCAAATGCACCGATAATGTAAGCGATAGCCATAAACGGAACGAATTTTTCCGTTACGGCAGCGATTCTCTTGATACCGCCGATTACAACGAGACCAACGAGGATCATAAGAACAATACCTGTCACAATAGGAGCAACACCGAATGCACTCTTCATGTTTGTTGCGATATTGTTTACCTGACTCATGTTACCGATACCGAATGAAGCACCGATGCAGAATACAGAGAACATCACAGCGAGGAATTTGCCGATGCCTCTCATATCTTTTTTAGCACCGAGACCGTCTCTGAGGTAGTACATCGCACCGCCTGACCATTCACCGTTTTCATTTTTTCTGCGGTAGAAGATACCAAGAACATTTTCTGCGTAGTTTGTCATCATTCCGAAGAATGCGCTGACCCACATCCAGAATACAGCACCCGGTCCGCCTGAAACGATTGCTGTTGCAACACCTGCGATGTTACCTACACCGATAGTAGCCGCAAGAGCGGTACAAAGTGCCTGGAACTGTGAAATCGCATTTTTGTCCGACTTGTCCCTGATGTCCGCTTTTCTGAAAAGCCCTCCGATAGTTTCCTGATACCAGTATTTCACTTTTGTGATCTGGAAGAATTTTGTGATAACAGTGATGACGATACCTGTACCGCCGATGAGCATGAGCATCGGTACGCCCCATACCACTCCGTTGATTGCTCCGTTGACTTTTTCAATGATTGCCAATAAGTTTTCCATTTTTTCTGTCCTTTCTTTCGTTTGGGTGATAAAAAAATACAGACTGCCAAAGCACCCTGCAAAACAAAGAAAGAGCGATAATATAAACACAAATAAAACGCTCAAAACCACTTTGTCCTTTTGCCTGAGAGATTCATGCTTACGCATTTGCACCTTCGGCACCCGATAACGGGTTTCTCCAAAGCTCCATCCGTTTACAGTCCCGCTTTATTCAAGCACCTGAG
Organism: Anaerofustis stercorihominis; assembly: GCA_015058295.1. GTDB lineage: Bacteria > Bacillota > Clostridia > Eubacteriales > Anaerofustaceae > SVCP01. The sequence goes on along the minus strand of SVCP01000061.1, from coordinate 4,525 downwards.
AGTTTTACTCCGTCGGTCGTAACCGTGCTCACCCTGTACCCTATACACGATAACTGTTTCCTGCAAACTTCACATGGCAAGGTCTGATACAATGAATTATACATATGTGAGAATGTTTTGTCAATACTTAATTTTACGAAAACTTTACAATATGAGTTCATTTATGTTTTTGAAATATAAAAAAAATAAAGACAGGAAAAAACACCTGTCTTTTGAAATGTTTATTTACTCAACTGTATAATCATCATGTCCTATCTGAGATTTGTCCGGCATGATAGCCGCAAGAATGATATAAGCGATCACTCCCGGAAAACTTGCGGAGAAGAACGAAAGAAGCACATACGCAACTCTTACTATTGTTGCATCGATATTGAAATATTGTGCTATTCCGCTGAGCACGCCGCAAAGCATTTTTGTGCTGCTGTCTTTATAAAGTTTTTTTTGCATATATTGTTATCTCCTGTTTTATCATTCAGTTTATATCTGATCCTGCTTCACATATATAATATCTCTTTTTCATTAAAAAATAATGATAAAAAGATTAAGTTTTTATTAAATTTTGAGGTTCAATCTCCCATTACATACACTTAATGGTTGACTTTTCTTCTTTTTATGAGTATACTACAGTATATAATAAATTGCAATGATAAAGAGGAGTACTTTGATAATTTGCATAAAGAGAGGCACCGTTGGTGGGAGAGTGCCTGCATATATCAGGGGAAGGTCGCTTTGGAGCATCATTTTAAATGACGTATGGCTGCGTTAAAGCAAAGAGTGATTCGCTATGAATAATTCGGGTGGTACCACGGCAAAGTCGTCCCGTAGTTATTTTGGCGTTTTTTATTTTCAGGAGGGGTTATGAAACAGCTTGATAAAATTTATGATCCGCAGAATGTAGAATCCCGTATATACGAAATGTGGGAAAAAGGCGGATATTTCCGTCCGGAAATAAATCCTGACGGAGAAGCATACACAATTATGATGCCGCCACCGAACATTACGGGGCAGCTTCATATAGGACACGCATTCACAATGACTATGCAGGATATCCTCATCAGATACCAGAGAATGTGCGGTAAAGCCGCTCTGTGGCTTCCGGGAGAAGATCATGCAAGTATCGCAACAGAAGTAAAAGTTCTCGAAAAGATCCGTAAAGACGAAGGTCTTACAAAGCAGGATCTCGGACGTGAAGCATTCCTTGAAAGAGCGCAGGACTGGTCAACATTCTACCGTAACCGTATCGCAACACAGCTCAGAAGACTCGGTTCTTCATGTGACTGGTCAAGAGAAAGATTCACAATGGACGAAGGCTGCAGTGAAGCGGTTAAAGAAGCATTTATGAGACTTTACAATAAAGGTCTTATTTATCGTGCAAACCGTATCATCAACTGGTGCCCGACATGTCTTACAGCACTTTCCGATGCAGAGGTAGAATACGAAGAATGTGACGGACATCTCTGGAAGCTCCGTTATCCCATCAAGGATTCAGATGAATATGTTGTTGTTGCAACAAGCCGTCCGGAAACTATGCTCGGTGACAGCGGTGTTGCTGTACATCCGGATGATGAAAGATATCAGAAATATATCGGCAAGACAGTAATTCTTCCCATCGTAAACCGTGAAATTCCCATTGTTGCGGATGAATATGTTGAAATGGATTTCGGTACAGGCTGTGTTAAGATGACACCTGCACACGACCCCAACGACTTTGAAGTTGGTCTCAGACACAACCTCGAACAGATCCGCGTTATGAATGATGATGCCACAATCAACGAACTTGGTGGCAAATTCTGTGGTATGGACCGTTACGAAGCAAGAAAAGCTATCGTTGCGGAGATGGAAAGCCTTGGACTTTTAGACGGTATCCAGGATGTAATGCACAGCGTAGGCAAATGCTACCGTTGTTCAACAGACATCGAGCCGATCACATCACTTCAGTGGTTCGTAAAAATGGACGTGCTCGCAGCTCCTGCTATCGAAGCTGTAAAAGATACAACTATCACATTCGTTCCGGACAGATTCAAGAAGATATACTTCAACTGGATGGAAAACATCAAAGACTGGTGTATTTCTCGTCAGCTTTGGTGGGGACATCAGATTCCCGCATATTACTGTGATACATGCGGCGAAATGGTGGTTGCAAAAGAAATGCCCGAAAAATGCCCGAAATGCGGCAAGGCTATGCGTCAGGACGAAGATGTACTCGATACGTGGTTCTCTTCAGCACTCTGGCCGTTCTCAACACTGGGCTGGCCGGAAGAAACACCGGATCTGAAAAAATTCTACCCCAACGATGTTCTGGTAACAGGCTTTGATATCATCTTCTTCTGGGTTGCAAGAATGATCTTCTCAGGTATCGAATACATGGGAGAAAGCCCGTTCCACCATGTTTATATGCACGGTCTTGTAAGAGACCACCTCGGCAGAAAGATGAGTAAATCTCTCGGAAACGGCGTTGACCCCCTCGAAGTTATCGATGAATACGGTGCAGATGCTTTGCGTTTTGCTCTTATCACAGGTAACTCTGCAGGTAATGACACACGTTTCCGTGATGAAAAAGTACAGGCAAGCAGAAACTTCGCAAATAAGATCAACAATGCCGCAAGATTCATTATGATGAACCTTGAAGACTTCGATCCTACAAAGGAATTTGATGAAGCTACACTTACAAATATTGATAAGTGGATCATCTCCCGTACAAATGAAGTTGCCGGCCAGATTACAGCAAACCTTGACAAATATGAACTCGGTATTGCTCTTGAAAAAGCATACAACTTCGTATGGACAGAGTTCTGCGACTGGTACATTGAATTTGCAAAATCACGTCTTAACGGTGATGATGCAGCTGCAAGATTTGCCGCACAGCATACTCTCTTCAATACATTCAACGATATTCTCAAGCTGTTGCATCCGTTCATGCCGTTCATCACAGAAGAAATCTACTGCGCAATGAACGAAGGACAGGATCCGCTCATTATCGCAAGATGGCCGGAATACAAAGAATGCAGAAACTTCCCGAAAGAACAGAATGAAGTATCTGAACTCATCGAAGGTATCCGTGCAATCCGTAACGTACGTGCAACAATGAACATTCCGCCGTCAAAGAAAGCAAGACTGTTCATTGCGCCGAAGGAAGGCTGCAACGATATCTACGAAGGCAACGAAGATATCTTTATCAAGCTTGCAAGCGCAGGTGAAGTAATTATCGGTGAAAGCGATATTGAAAATGCACTCTCTGTAGTTACGAACACAGCTGCATATAAGATCCCGCTCGATGAACTTATCGACAAACAGAAGGAAATCGACCGTCTTGAAGGGGAAAGAAAGAAAACTCAGGACGAAATCGACAGACTTCTCAAGAAGCTTTCAAACGAAAACTTCGTGGCAAAAGCTAAACCGGAAGTGGTTGCCGGCGAAAGAGAAAAACTCGCAAAATACGAAGCATTGATGGCTGACATTATGAACAGCATCGAAAAAATGAAATAAAAATTCAGGGAGCAGTTTTCTGCTCCTTTTTTCATAGCCTTGAATCTTTTATTGATTTACGGATTATTTATGGCGTATTCTTGACAAAAATCCGCTTTTCATACACAATGTATATGTAAAACGTTACATTTGAAAAGTGCAAAATATAAGCTCCGCTATAATAACAATCCCGACACACGGGGATTAAAACAAAGGAGGATTAATATGAATAAAAAAACGAAGAAGATAATCATGATAGTCCTGATTCTGGTTCTGATTTACTTTGCGATACCGTTTTTCAGGAATCCTTTGTCGGATTTTGTTTCGAGGACATCGGTTGAGAGATATCTTGATGAGAATTATGCTGACATGGGATATGAAATAGAAAGCTTCGGCTATAACGGACTGGATATAAATTACCGCTATACCGTAGCAATTCCCGGAAGTATGGACAGGCATTTTGATATATACATAAAAAAGTACGGCAAAATATATCTCGATGAATACAAGAATTTTGAAGAAAACGGTGGGGATGTGTTTGCCGCAAATGTGGGGAGAAGGCTTAATGCCGGATACTGGGAGATTGTAGAAAATGCCCTTGATACGGATATGATCATGCTGCCTTCCGAATATGGATTTTCTTCGGGAAGCATAGAATTTGCAACAAAAGAAGCCATTGAAAAATACGATTATATTCCGGATTATGCGTGTCCTTACGAAGACCTTGTACCTGATGAAGTTTATGATTTGCAGGAAATGGGCAGCAGGCACGGGAAGGTTAATGTTTTTGTGAATCATGCGGAAGAACTCAGTTATGAAAGAATGGCGGAAGTTCTTTTATGGGTCAGGGATGAGCTGGACAGTGCGGGGATCGGATTTTGCTGCGTATACGCGTCCATAGATACTCCTCCATCAGGTGAATACGGCGAGGCTCAGCCCAGTGATCCGTATATTGCAGTGAATGACTTTCCGTACGCGGAAATATACGAAGAAAATCTTGCGCAAAGAGTAGAAGCAAATTACAAGGCTTACCTTGATGAAAGCGGAGACCCGCAGACAT
>SVCP01000060.1 GCA_015058295.1 Anaerofustis stercorihominis | reverse complement strand
CTGTCCGATCTGTAAGATCTCTTCTTCTTTTTTCGGTTCTTCCTTCATCTTTGTGTCGATTACGTTTCCGTAAGCATCTTTTACCTTGAATCTCTTGAGTCTGAGGGCGTTTGTGACGACTGTGACACTGCTGAATGACATTGCCACTGAACCGATCATGGGGTTGAGCATGATTCCGAAGAACGGATAGAATACTCCTGCCGCAAGGGGGATACCGATGGTGTTGTAGAAGAATGCCCAGAAAAGGTTCTGTTTGATGTTTTTGATTACGGCTCTTGAAAGCTCGATAGCCGTTACAACATCTCCGATGTCGCTCTTTACGAGAACGATGTCTGCAGATTCGATTGCAATATCCGTTCCTGCGCCGATGGCAACGCCTGTGTCAGCCTGCGCAAGGGCAGGTGCGTCGTTGATGCCGTCGCCGACCATGATGACTTTGTGTCCCATGCCCTGAAGACCTTTGATATGAGCGGATTTATCCTGCGGAAGAACATCTGCGATAACGTGGTCGATTCCCACTTCATCTGCAATAGCTTTTGCTGTGAGCATATTGTCTCCTGTCAGCATATATACTTCAAGGCCAAGCTCTTTAAGGCGTGTAACAGCGGCTTTGCTTGTGTCTTTCGCATTGTCCCTTGCGGCGATGATGCCGAGAAGGGAATTTTCATCTGCGAAGTAAAGGGGTGTCTTTCCTTCCTGAGCGTATTTTTCCGCTGTGGGGATATATTCTGTAATATTGATACCATGTTCTTCCATCATCTTTCTGTTGCCGGCATAAATATCCTTGCCTTTTACAACGGCGATGATGCCTCTGCCTGAGACTGCTTCAAATGAATCACTTGAAAGGTCAGCGCAGTTTTCTTCTTTTGCCTTTGTGATGATGGCTTCTGCGAGGGGATGTTCTGAATATACCTCCGCTGCGTGTGCAATGCGGAGAAGTTCTTTTTCTGAGATTCCGACAGATATGATGTCTGTAACTGACGGTTTTGCGTTTGTGATAGTGCCTGTCTTGTCAAGGACGATAGCTGTTGAGAGATGAGCGTTTTCCAGGCTTTCTGCGGATTTGATGAGGATTCCGTGCTGGGCGCCCACACCTGTGCCGACCATGATGGCAACGGGAGTTGCAAGGCCCAGAGCACACGGGCAGGAGATTACGAGGACTGAGATCGCTGCAGAAAGGGCAAACTCGAATCCTTTGCCTGCAACCGTCCATACGATGAACGTAACGATGGCAACTCCGATTACCGCAGGAACGAAGACAGAACTGATCTTGTCTGCAAGCTTTGCGATAGGTGCCTTACTGCTTGCGGCTTCCTGCATGAGTTTTACGATCTGAGCGAGAGTTGTGTCTTCGCCGACTTTTTCTGCACGGAACTTGAATGTGCCGTTTTTGTTTATTGTTGCGGCGCTTACAGTATCTCCGACAGTAACTTCAACGGGAATGCTTTCGCCGCTGAGGGCTGATGCGTCTACGGAAGATGATCCTTCGATAATGATTCCGTCAACGGGAAGTCTTTCGCCGGGTCGGATTACGATAATGTCGCCTTTTACGATCTCTGATGTGGGGATAACGAATTCATTTCCGTCTCTTTCAACTGTAGCGCTCTGTGGAGCAAGCTCCATGAGAGATGTGATGGCTTCGCTTGTACGCTGTTTGGACTTCGCTTCGAGATATTTGCCGAATGTGATGAGGGTGAGGATCATTGCGGCGGATTCGTAATAAAGGTTCATGGCATAGTGAGACACAAGCTCCATGTCGTTATGTCCGAGACCATAGCCGATTCTGTAAATGGCGAAGATGCCGTAGACCATGGCTGATGACGAACCGATGGCAATGAGGGAGTCCATGTTGGGAGCACCCTTAAAGAGGGATCTGAAGCCTACTTCATAATATTTTCTGTTTACATATACTACGATAAGTGCAAGAAGGAACTGCGTGAATGAGAATGTGAGGGCATTTGCGTTGCCGTGGAAGATGTGCGGCACAGGTAGACCCATCATGTGACCCATGGCAATATACATAAGCACTGCAAGGGTCGGGAAGGAGATAAGTATCCTCTTTTTCATTCCCTTCATTTCTTCTTCCGCTTCTTCATTTGCTGTCTTTGCAGGCTGTGCGGCAGAGCCTGACTGCTGGGGGGATGCGTTGTAGCCGGCGTCGGTTACAGCAGAGATGATCATTGAATCCGTAACTGTTGCTTCGTCATATTCAACGCTCATGCTGTTCGTAAGAAGGCTTACTGAGACTTTCTCAACGCCTTCGATCTTGTTTACAGCCTTTTCAACGTGAGACACACAGGCGGAGCAACTCATGCCTGTGACATTGAATGTCTTTTTCATAAAATATCCTTTCTTAATTTGTAAATATTATTTCATTAATTTCTGCAATGTCTGTACGAGCTCTTCGATGGTCTCGTCGTTGCCGTTTCTGATATCGTCTGCAACACAGGTGCGGATGTGGTTTGCGAGAAGCTCACGGTTGAAAGCGTTCAGCGCCGCGTGTATTGCGCTTACCTGTGTGAGGATATCCGTACAGTAAGTATCGGATTCAACCATCTTTCTTATTCCCCTGACCTGTCCTTCGATGCGGCTGAGGCGGTTCAGAAGAGAGCGGTATTCCTCTTCACTGCGTTTCTTTATCTTATGGCAGTCGCATTTCTTTTCCATTTGTACCTCCGTATACCCTGATGGGGTATCTGATTATATTATATACCCCCGCGGGGTATGTGTCAAGGGGTTATTCAATTTTTTATTCGTTGTTCCCCTCTCCGTCGGCTTTGCCGCCACATCTCCCGGAGGGAGAAGATGCCCGCAGTGCAGATGAGGGTTTCGGAAATTCCAAAAAATAAAAAAAAGTCCCGCGACTACCTAGTCTCCCGGCCCGTTACCAGGCAAGTACCTTCGGCGTGGGCGGGCTTAACTTCTGTGTTCGGAATGGGTACAGGTGCGTAACCGCCGCTATCGTCACGGAACGAGTGATATTATAATATAAGGAAAGGAATTTTGCAAGCACTTTTTTCATAAATTAATAAAATAAAGGAAAAAACGTATGTAATGGTTTACAACCGTACAAAAACAATGGAATTAACTCAAAAAACAAAAAATAACCATAAAATAAAGACAAAAAACGTTTCAATTAACTTTTTTGCCCTGCTCTGCGGAAAAATATTGCATTTTGCACAATATTGTGATAAACTGTAACAGCGTAAATACCGTTACAGTAGGTACAGTTTGCGTAATATTAAAGAAAGGAGAAAAACAGAAAATGAAGAAAACAACAAAAGCTCTTGCACTGGCTCTCTGCGCAGTCCTTCTCGTTGTGGGTACGGCTCTGACGACTGTTGCTTACCTTATGGATAGCGATGAAGCTGTTAATACATTCACAGTAGGTAAGGTAAATATTAATCTTAAAGAAGCAGATGTGACTCAGTATGGAGAATACGAATTAAACGAAGACGGAAGTTTTAAAGAACGTGTAACTAAAAATGAGTATAAACTCGTCCCGGGACTTACATACATAAAAGACCCTGTAGTAACAGTAGAAAAAGAAAGCGAAGACTGCTATGTCCGTATTCTTATGACACTCAACAAGCAGACGGAACTCGATGCTATTTTTGCACCGGATGGTATTGATCTCAAAAAAGTATTTTCATTTGATGAAGGCAATTGGAAATATGTAGGTAATGAGAAAAAGTCAGATGGAACACGCACATATGAATTCCGTTATAAAGGAACGGAGGGCGGAATAGTAAAATATTCTGAGGAAGATACAACACTTCCGGCACTTTTTGGCACATTCACTTGCCCGTGGCAGATCACGGAAACACAGATCGAAACTCTCGAAGGTTTTGAAATCAGTCTTGAAGCTCACGCTATTCAGGCAGGAAGCTTTGAAGCTGATGCAGAAAACAATCTCACAGCAGAAGACGTTGCATGGGCTGCTTTCGACGCCCAGCTCGCAACATATCCGGCAGAACAATAAACCGGAAAATTATTTCAACTGCTCCCGCGTGGCAATAACCTGTCAATAAACGCGGAGTAAATAAAAACTATTTTTCTATTTTTAAATGAAGAAAGGAAACTAAAAAATGAACAAAAAATTAGTAGCTCTTATGCTTTGCGTAGCTATCCTTGCAAGCGCATTAACAGCAGGCACAATCGCTTGGTTCACAGCTGAAGAAACGATGACAAACACATTTACAGTTGGTAATGTAAAGATTGACCTTACAGAGCCGGCATGGACAGCAGAAGGTGGCGGAGAAGATGAAGGCGAAGAAGTATATCCGGGTGAAGCTCTCGCAAAAGACCCGACAGTACAGAACATCGGAGAAAATCCGTGCTTCGTTCGTATCAGCGTAACAAATCTCGATCAGTTTGGTGATAAAGGTATGATCACACTTCGTCACGGTCAGTGGGAAGAAGGTTATGACGATGAACATTGGACATATTACGATGGATATTACTACTACAACAAACCGATCAAAGCTGAAGATGATACATATAACACAGATCTTGTTAACAAAACAGAACCGCTCTTCAACCAGATCGTAATGCCCACAGGACTTACAGGTGATGAAGATGTAAAAGGTATCGAAGTAAAGGCTGAGGCTGTTCAGGCTCAGGGTGCTGACGCAAAATGGTCTGTTGTTAAATCAATGAAAGTTGAAGACATTGCAGATTGGTTCAAAAATTGCGGTCTCTAATACACAGCTAGCCTCCCCTAACAGGGATGAATAAAATTTCTCTTAGTGCCCTGCGGCTTCCGCAGGGTCCATATAAGGATACCCCGGGCAGGCGGGATATCCTTATATGTGTATTAAAACTATACTCATAAGAAAAATATAAATTTTGGTAAGATATGGCAAAAGCCGGAAAGGAGAAAATGAAATGAAAAAGAAATTACTTGTACTTGCGCTGGTGCTTCTTACAGCCACTGCGGCAGTGGGAGGAACTCTCGCGTACTTCACGGAAGAAGAAACAGCCCGCAACGTCATCACAACAGGCGCGATCGACATTACGGTTGTTGAAACGACACTGGAAGAAGGCAAGGAAGTTCCGTACCCGTCTGTTCCCGTTGAAGCGATGCCGGGAAGCGAACTGAGCAAGATCGTAAGGATCAAAAATAACGCATCAGACGCATGGGTCAGAGCGAAAGCTGTTGTTGTGGTGACAAAAGGCGAAGAAGTAATGGAACTGACAGAAGAAGAGCTTCAGGAAGTGATCACAATGGATTACGACACACAGAGCTGGACAGAAAAGGACGGCTGGTGGTACTATAACGCATCCGTAAAGGATGAAACTGCTCCGCTCTTCACTACAGTAACATTCTCAGGCGAAGAAATGGGCAACGAATTCATGGACACAACGATCACAATCGACGTTTACGCACAGGCTGTCCAGACTGCAAACAACGGCACAACAGCCCTCGAAGCAAACGGCTGGCCGAAACCCGCCGCAGAATAGGAGGTAGCGTATGAAGAAGAAAATAATTGCGCTGATCCTCGCAGGCCTGATGGTGATGGCGTGTGTGCCGAGTATATTTGCGGCTAACAATGACAAAGCCTCAGATGCTAAATATGTATGGATCAAAGGCGGAACGACGGTTTATAAAGAAAAGAGTGAAAATTCCGAATCAACACAGATCAGCCTTCCTCATTATGTCAAAGTAGAAAAAGAAGATGGCGAATGGATGGAATTTAGCTGGTATGAATGGGATTTTTTCGTACCAACTGAACTTAAGGGCTATAAATATGTCAAGGTGGAAAATACATCTGTTGAAAAGCCGGATGAAGAGCCGACACCGGATGTGCCGGATGAGCCGGATATTCCGGAAGATCCGGTTGATGTTGAAACTACGGTTGGTGAAACGTCTATTACTACGACAGGCTTGATTCCGAGTGGTGTTGAACTTAAAGCCGAAGTTGAAAATACATATCATTCAAATATTTCAGACCTTGTGGACGATAGTGATATTGAATTTGCATTTGATATTACTCTCGAAAATTCTGATGGTTCAGAATGGCAACCGGAAAATGGTGAAAAAGTTCTTGTATCATTGGATGCAGCTTCTCTCGGTATTGAAGACGGTGAAAAAGTTGGTATTATCCACGAGCATGACGGCTATCTTGTGAAGCTTGGTGAATACTATGTTTCAGAAGGAAAGCTTGTGTTTGAAACAGAAGGTTTTTCTACATTCTACGGTTATGTGGTTGACTTCGAGTACAATGGACATAAGTTTAGCCTTGGTGGTGGCGGAACTTCATACTTATACGATATTTTTGCCGGCATTGGTATAGACAAAACAGAAGCTGATGTTGAAAATATCTCATTCTCAGACAGCTCACTCCTTAAAGTTGAACATAAAGATGGAGCATGGGTGCTTACATCTCTCAAGTCTTTCTCAACGGAAGAATGGCTTACGATCACGTTCAAAGACGGTACTATTATTGAAATCAGAGTAACTGACCCGATTGTTTATAACTACGCTGTTGGAAGTGATATCACTAATGTTCCATTGCTTGACACGGAAAACATAACAATTGGTACAGCGACTAACGGAGATATAGCAAATACAACTGGCTACAAAGGAAAAGCAAACAAAGAAATTATAACGATGGAAATGTTGGCAGCTGCAGGTACCACAGATAAAACTGTTGCGACCACGCATATGATCATTTACGCAGAAGAAGGCATGGCTTTGAGATTTGGAGCGGGCACTCATTGGCAATCTGATGGTTCCAGACCAATGAAGAACGATGATGAAATATGGTTTTGGGGTTGGGACGGAACATACAATTATGCCATAGTTGAAGAAGGTACAGCTGGAAAGCAAGCGAGTTTTGTTCTTTACGATAGTAGCTCAATAACAGCGGAAACAACTTCCATTTGCAATGTTACTCTTGTTGTGGTTGAAAGAAGCAACCCTGTAAAATTAGAAGAGGTTCTGTCAGAATTGAACTCTGCCGAAGGAATTGAAGATACATACAGCATCAAAAATGTTCCGGTAACACTTTACAACTATGATGGTAAAGCATGGAATGAATATTATGAAAAACAGAACGCGACAGATAACTTCTTTGCATTCTCCGGTGATGTTAAAGGTGTAACATCAAAAGACACTGATGTTGTTTCTCCAGGTTGGGCAAGCTCGGGTGTTCAGGCTAATGGTGGCGGTGGCGTTGCTTTGATGGGTATTGTTAAGGATACCTTGGATGGTAATGGTTTGCCGGTTATGTCACAAGGACAAAAGGTTGATCTATTCTCTACAAGTGCAACAAAAACACTGACTAAAGTAGAAGGAACGGACAATGTTTATTCTGATGAAAACGGAAGAACGGTATATGAAGATGTAGATTTTCAGTTTGTATACAATGAGGATACCGGATACTACACATACAATGCAGCCTTCAACCATGCTCAGTTGAGTTCTGATAATAAAACTCTCGAGTTGTACAAACAGTCTCTGGCCCCGTCAGACACACCTTTTGGTGCATCTCATGGCAATGGAGGATTTTATCCGTTTGAAGATATCAATAAGGCATTTACCAATGCCGGTTATACAAAACTTTCATGGTCAGAATGGGCGACAAAACTTGAAAAAGAAGCTTATGAATTAACACCGTCCCAGTATTCAACTGATATTTCCTTGACGAACGCAACGAATCCTGCGAGCACTACAGAATTGCACTACGGAATACAGGTTGCCAGTGATTTCTATATGCCGAAAGGAAAACAGCTTGACGGGCATGATATGATTTATGAATTCACAGGTGACGATGACTTGTGGGTATTCATAGACGGAAAACTCGTACTTGATATCGGTGGCGGACACACATATGTTTCCGGTCGATTTAACCTTACGACAGGTGATGTATGGGTTGAAAAATACACTAAGCTTGCAGCTGCTGATGGTGGTTCTTATCAAACTCGCGTTCAAGGAACTGACCTTAAATACACAGACAGTTTTATAACGAGTTTGAAAGATGACCAGATGCATACGATTCAGATTTTCTATCTTGAACGTCATGCGGGTGTATCTAACTGCAGGATGAGATTTAACCTGCCGTTAGTTCCTTCAAATAGCGTTAACGTAAGTAAAAATCTTGAAAACCAGAATCGTGAACAGCTTTCTGTAAATCCGGATGTTGATTATATGTTCCAGATTTTCACAGCAAAAGATGATGATGACAATGTAGATGCAACTAATTTCGTAGCGTTGGCAAATACAGAATTTACAATCTTGGAAAATGGAGTTGAAAAAGGAACTGATAAAACAAGTGCGGATGGCAAATTCACTCTTAAAGAAGGACAAAGAGCTAGCTTTGCCGGTATTGACAGATTTACTGAGGTTTATGTCGTAGAGTTTGATCCGAAAGATGGATACATTTATGAAAAAACGCAGGTTTCTGTAAACAACGCAGATGCTGTTGATTATACATTTGGTAATATGACCGATACGAAGATCATGCAGCTCAATGCAAGCATCAACTTTGACTTCGTCAACATCATGGAAACCGCCCCGCTCACGATCTCCAAGAATGTTGTCGGCGGAACAAATGGCCTGACTCCCGATCATACAGGCGGATTCGGCTTCACT
>SVCP01000059.1 GCA_015058295.1 Anaerofustis stercorihominis | reverse complement strand
GGAAATCCCATTTCCGCGACAAAGGAGAAACAGCTATATAAGCGGAGAAATGCCCTTCAGGGGATTTCGGAGTAAATCAAAGCTGTTTCGACGCAAGGGAGGGATTGACCTGCACAGCATAAACTCAATAAATCAACACGTATACAGCCAATCCCCCTGAAAAATCGTGGATTTTTCTTCCCCCTTTGCACAAGGGGGACTATTGCATTTTTCGGGTAAAATTTACGCAATAAAAAAGCAGGCACAAAAGCCCTCCCTTATTTATAAGGGAGGGAAGAAAGCGTAAGCTTTCAGGGAGGGATTGTCGCTTCTCCCTCAGGGAGAGGTGTCGGCGTAGCTGACTGAGAGGGGCTACTTTCGTGAACGCAGGAAGATATGAACAAGAATATACCGCATAAAGCCGGTTACTTTCCGGAACTCTCAGACTGCTTTCACGCCCGTCTCCACTTGCACAGCGGAGCGCTTTCTTCTTGTGTTCCCTTACCCGAGAAAACGTAAAAGTCCCCTTGCATAAAGGGGAATGAAAACACCTCATTTTCAAGGAGAATTGTACTGTAATTTTTTTACACGCATCGGATATTCACAGATGATTTATTGTGGAATTTTTGTAAAAAATGCAAATTTCATACTTGACAAAACAGCGAGTTAGTGTTAGCATACTATTGTAGTTAGCCGATGCTGACTTTGTAAGGTTTTCTTAATATAAGAAATCCGACTCCGGCAACGGAAAACACCCAATATTATATCGAGGCGGCATATTATGAATCTGACAGATGCTCTGGAAGGAAAGGAATATATCATTGAGAGTATAGAAACCGACGATGAAGAACTTGATGCTTTTCTGTTCTCCCTCGGATGCTACAGCGGAGAACCCATCACCGTTATAGCTCACAAAAAAGGCGGATGCATCGTTTCTGTAAAAGACGGCAGATATACTATTGATAACCAGCTTGCAGAAGCTATACTTATAGAAGCATAATTTTTTTTACAAGAGGCTGTTTTTCAGCCGATTGTTTTTTACCCTATAGTTACCTTACGCTAACTATAGGGAGAAGCTGAACCGTAAATATAAAAATAAACATAAATCACATATACATACCAGGAGGAATTACCATGAGAGTTGCTCTTACAGGCAATCCCAACAGCGGAAAAACAACTATGTACAACGCCCTTACAGGCCGCAGCGAGAAAGTCGGCAACTGGGCAGGCGTTACAGTCGAAAAGAAAGAACACCCTATTAAAAAGAGCTTTTACGACGCAGCGGAAGAACTTATTGCAGTTGACCTTCCCGGTGCATATTCAATGTCGCCGTTCACATCGGAAGAAAGCATTACAAGTTCATATGTAAAAAATGAAAACCCCGATGTTATCATCAACATCGTTGACGCAACAAACCTTTCAAGAAGTCTTTTCTTCACAACACAGCTTATGGAGCTGGGAGTTCCGGTTGTCGTTGCTCTGAACAAGGCCGATATAAACGAAAAGAAAGAAACGGTGATTGATACGGAGCTTCTTTCAAAGAAACTCGGCTGCCCGGTAATAAAGACAGTCTCAACATCTGCCGACGGGCTCAAAGAAGTAGTAAAAGCCGTAATTCAGTCAGCAGGCAAAACACAGAAAGCTCCGTACACCCAGGCAGACATTGACCTTACTGACAAAAAGGCCGTACAGGAAGCTGACAGGGCACGTTTTAAATTCGTAAACGGCATCGTATCGGAAGTTGAGACAAGAAAAGTTCTCACAAACGAAAAGAACTTCCAGGACAAAATCGACGATATCCTTACAAACAAATGGTTCGGAATCCCCATCTTTGCGGTTGTAATGTTCCTGGTATTCGATATATCACAGTCAACACTCGGCCCGCTTCTTGCGGACATACTCACAGGCTGGATCGAAGCATTCCAGGGTATGGTTGCCGGATGGGTATCAGGCGCAAGCGACTTTGTACAGGCACTTCTCGTTGACGGTATCATCGGCGGCGTAGGTGCGGTTCTCGGATTTTTACCCCTCGTAATGGTAATGTACTTCCTTATCGCACTTTTAGAAGACTGCGGATATATGGCAAGAGCAACTATAGTTCTTGATCCGATTTTCAAGAAAGTCGGCCTTTCCGGTAAATCCATAATCCCGATGGTAATCGGTACAGGGTGCGCAATCCCCGGAGTTATGGCATCAAGAACGATCCGTAACGAAAGAGAAAGAAGAGTAACGGCTATGCTCGCACCGTTTATGCCATGCGGAGCAAAACTTCCCGTAATTGCCCTTTTCGCAGGCGCGTTCTTCGGTGATGCATCATGGGTAGGTACGCTTATGTACTTCGCAGGCGTAATTATCATCTTCCTCGGTGCCCTTCTCGTAAACAAGATCGTCGGACACAAAAACAGAAAATCATTCTTTATCATGGAGCTTCCGGAATACAAGGTTCCGAGTCTGAAGCGTGCATTTTTCTCAATGCTCTCCCGCGGTAAGGAATATATCATAAAAGCAGGTACTATCATTCTCCTTTGCAACACTGTAGTACAGATAATGCAGACATTCGACTGGAGCTTCCAGGTAGTCGCTGAAGGCGCTGAAAATACATCAATTCTTGCAACGATTGCAAATCCGTTTGCATATGTTCTCATTCCTGTGGTCGGATTCCACGCATGGCAGCTTGCGGCTGCGGCTGTAACAGGCTTTATCGCAAAAGAAAACGTTGTAGGTACACTTGCTGTATGCTATGGCATCTCAAATCTCATCAACACAGATGAACTTGCTATGATGGAAGGCGCAGGAAATGAAGTTGCTGCAGTACTTGGTCTTACAAAAGTTGCGGCTCTTGCATACCTGATGTTCAACCTCTTCACACCGCCGTGCTTCGCGGCAATCGGTGCGATGAATGCAGAAATCAACGACAAAAAATGGCTCATGGGCGGCATCGGTCTTCAGCTTGGAGTCGGTTTTAGTGCAGGATTCTTCGTATACCAGATCGGAACCCTCATCACAACAGGTTCATTCGGCGCAGGATTCCTTCCGGGACTTATCGCTGTGGCGGCTATGGCGGGATTCGTCATGTATCTCATCAGCGAGACAAACAAACGCCTTGCGGAAGAAGCGGCACTGAAAAAAGCCGCAAAACAGAAGGCCTGAATAATTCACAATACATAAAAGGAGTACTTCAATGACAGATATTATTGTAATCGCCGTTGTGCTTGCCATAGTATTCTTTGCGGCACGTTATGTAATAAACGAAAAAAAGAAAGGGAGTATGTGCATCGGTTGTTCCGCAGGCTCATGCCCTTCAAAAAACAACAAAGACGCAAAATGCGACTGCGGCAGTATGAAAACCGAATAGTATTCCGTAATATATTTAAACAGCTCCCCGTACAACAGTGTGCGGGGAGTTTTTATTGTTTATTTATGCTATAATAAAACGGCACTTGTTATGCCCTCCCTTGTGTAAAGGGAGGGTGATACGGTATAGCCGTATCGGGAGGGATTGACATGTATAAAAAATACAACAAATATCTGATTTCAAACGCAAAAGAATTGCGAAAAAATATGACAAAAGAAGAAAAGCATCTGTGGTATGATTTTCTTCGGGATTATCCGGTGAGATTTCACAGGCAAAAGGTATCAGGTAAATACGTGGCGGATTTTTATTGCTCAAAGGCGAAGCTTGTGATAGAGCTCGACGGACTTCAGCATTACGAAAATGAAAATATTATCAAAGATGAAAAACGTACTGCGTTCCTTGAATTATATGGACTGCGGGTGATACGAATACTGAACAGAGATATCAACAAAAATTTTACAGGTGTTTGTAAGTACATTGACGAGCAGGTGAAGAAAGCGTTGAATGTTTCCGGGTGATGTTTTCTACTTGTCAATCCCTCCCTGAAAGCTTACGCTTTCTTCCCTCCCTTTACACAAGGGTGGGCTTTAGGAAAATTATCGTAATTTGAGCCGTTTGTTCTTGCTTGTACAGTGAAAATACAGGGAAAGACGACAATCCCCCTTGAAAATCCGGGATTTTGCTTTCCCCCTTTACACAAGGGGGACTTTTACGTTTTCTCGGGTAAAGGAACACAAGAAGAAAGCAGGCACAAAAAGCCCTCCCTTGCGTAAAGGGAGGGTGATACGGCATAGCCGTATCGGGAGGGATCGTAAAGCTATGGAAGCAACTGAGAAGGGTACACTCCCAAAACCCGTCCGGGCAACAAAAAACGCTTTGTCCCATAAGAGAACAAAGCGTTTCTGTTATAAATTTACATAAGCACACTTTTCTTGTTGCTGTTGAGAGGATTCCATGTGCCTTTTACATAACAGCGCATAAATAATCCGAACAACAGAAGATTGTGAGCTATCATACATGCCCATGCGGAAACGAGTCCGAAAGAGAGTATCTGCGTGCAGATAAACGTACCGACGATCCTCACGCCCCACATTCCCGCTACGTTATACATAAACGGGACTTTCGTGTTTCCCACACCGAGCATCATACCTTCCACAATGAGATAGAATCCGTAGAAAGGCTCAGATACCGCAACCATACGAAGTACAGTCGTTCCGAGAGCGATTACATCCGGGCTCTTTGAGAAGATTCCCACAAGCGGCTGAGCAAGAATAAAGAGAAGTCCGCCGGAGAGTATCATCAGGAATACTTCTATAGGAATAAACATCCTTGCAAGCTCGTCCATTCTTTTTTTGTCCCCTGCTCCGTATGCGTTTCCTGCGAGGGTTGCGGCAGCTGTCTGCATACCGTATCCGGGGATATAGAATGCGCTTTCAACGGTGTTTGCGATTGTATGTGCCGCTGTTGAAACTTCACCGAGAGAGTTTATCATCGCCGCAAAAGCAACATATCCGAGAGATGTGGCAAATCTCTGCATCATATTGGGGATAGCAATTTTAAGGCAGGGTTTGAGTATACTCATATCCACTCTGAACTTCTGTCCTTTGGGGGATACGAGAGGATGTTTCCACATTACCATTGTGATGCGGATACCCCCTATAGCCACAGCAACAGCACTTGCCGCAGCAGCTCCCACAACTCCCCAGCCTGCACCGATCATGGTAAAACTCATTCCGAAAACGGTGATTGTCCTTGTGGGGTATATGAGAAGGTAGTTAAGCACAACGTTTATAAGGTTTACCGCAACACCGACCTTCATCGGTGTTTTTGTGTCGCCTGCGGCTCTGAGTACCGTTCCGAATATGATGGTAGCGGTTCTCATAAGAGTCGGTGTA
This sequence comes from Anaerofustis stercorihominis, assembly GCA_015058295.1. Taxonomy (GTDB): domain Bacteria; phylum Bacillota; class Clostridia; order Eubacteriales; family Anaerofustaceae; genus SVCP01. The sequence goes on along the minus strand of SVCP01000059.1, from coordinate 3,437 downwards.
TATAAAATAAAGAAATATGATGCCGTAAGTGCCCTTATGCTTTCATCTACCTGCATCCATACGGGAACCATAGGGCTCAGAGATAATGTAAGGACCGTAAAAAGCGTACCCACACCGAGAGTTACCATAACAGCCTGCATTACAGCACGGGAAGCGGCCTGTTTGTCGTTTGCACCGTAAGCACGGGCTATGAATGACAGAAATCCTATGCCCAGAGCAGAAGTGGAACTGCTGACGAGCCAGTTTATTGTGGTTGTGGAACCGACTGCCGCAGTCGCCTGAGTGCCGAGGGAACCGACCATTGCGGTATCAATATACTGAACCGCAGTCTGCATAAGCTGTTCTATCATCGTCGGCCACGCAAGGGCAAGGATAACCATGATCATCTCACGGTTTAACTTTCCGGATATTTTTTCCTTTAACTTCACCAATTTATATTAACCTTCTTTCAAAACATCAGTCATTCTGCGGGAGTTTGCATACATCTATCCATGCAATACTTCCGGAATACTTTTCAAGTTCATCACAGGTAAGTCTGATTGCACTGTGGCTTGAACCGCACGCAGGAAAAACCGTATCAAATCTCTTCAGTGATTCATCAAGATAAACTTTGACTCCCTCATTGACACCGAAAGGACATACACCACCCACAGCATGCCCTACAAGGCTCACTGCTTCATCGGCGGAAAGCATTTTCGCTTTTGTTCCGAAAAATTTTTTGTATTTCGGGTTGTCTATCTTTGCGTCTCCTGCGGTTACGACGAGAACGATATCTTCCCCTGCACGGAATGAGAGGGTCTTTGCTATCCTCTGTCCTTCAACGCCCAGTGCCTGCGCCGCAAGCTCAACGGTTGCGCTTGAAGCTTCAAATTCCATTATCCTGTCTTCAACGCCGAAACGGCTCAGATATTCTCTTACTCTTTCTATGGACATAATGCCCTCCGGTATAACTTATTTTTCACACTTTGTATATGATACCACATCAGGAGAATACTGACAAGTTTATTCGCACAATAAAAAAGTATCACATCTTTGTATCATAACATTTCCCGGGAAATAAAAAAGGAGCCTGCACTCCTTTGTCTCATATATGCCTCAACAGCGTTCAAAGCCCGTTATAGTATCTCCACGGACCACGAACAGCCCCGAATCTCCCTCGGAGATGATGATATCATCAAAAACGTCCCACAGCATTATTCTGCATCCGTGATTATCTTCAACAATGATCCTGTTTGCGACGGCGCCGATTCCCATCAATTCGAAAACCGTCTCCTCGCTGACATTCACTGCTTTCCCGCATATACCGCGGAGTTCTTCTTTCCTGTTTCTGTATGCAAACCGGTCCCTTGAAATCATAAGGGATACAAACACCGCAAGCAGGATTATTATCACAAAGGCAGCAACAAAAAATATCACCCTGACAAAAATATTCAGGCTCATTATAAAGAAAATAAAATTCATAAGAACGCCTTTCCGGTAAACATACCCCAAAAACCTCAGGCTTTTGGGGTATGTATTTAAAATATTATTTATTATCCCTGTTCTTTATGGCTTCGATGCAGGCATGCATATGCACTATGCTTGCTGCGGAAAACACAAGGCTCTTGAGCATATCTTTTTCCATGGACTGTGTTTCACCGAGGAATTCAACGGAGTCCTTCAGCCCGAAGTTATAAAAGAGCATATTCTCAAGCTCGTTACAGAAATAATCATACGCAACGGGAAGCGTGTACGAAGCTCTCTGCATCTCGATAAGATGACCGATGTTTTCGATGGTGAGGAGATTTTTCGCAAAGGAAACAAAGATGATATACACGATATGATCCGCATAATACAGTTTTTTTATTGGATTCGGTATAACATCCTTCTTGACATAGTTGCTCACCATTGAAGGAGTGATCTCGATACAGCCCAGTGGCTGCAGAAACGTATTGATATATTTTGTTGTCTGCTCCAGATAAAGCCCCATATTCGGAAGCTCATTATATCTTGGCATACGGAAGTTTTTTATTTTTTCGGATATAAGTTGATTCATTTCGTTGTTCATATGGCTATTTTACTTATATTTACACACTTTGTCAAGAGTTAATTGAAAACTCTTGACAAGCTATAAAATAACTGATATATTATTGTATATTTAAAAAAATGCAACTGTAAAGGATATAAATATAATGAAAACAAAAATAGTTATGGATTCCTCAGGTGATATCAAAAGATTCCCCGGAACAGATTTTTCGTGCGTTCCCCTGAGCATAATCGCAGGCAACAGGGAATTTGTGGATGATGAAAATCTTGATGTAAGGGAAATGGTATCTTACCTCAAAGAGTACAAGGGCAAAAGCTCCACAGCCTGCCCGTCAACGGGAGATTATCTTGCCGCTTTCGAAGGATACGACAATATATATGTTGTAACCATCACAGGCTCTCTCTCCGGAAGTTACAATTCTGCCCTCGTTGCCGCAAAAGAATATATGGAAAAATATCCCGACAGAAAAGTCCATGTTTTCGATTCTCTTTCCACAGGTCCGGAAATGGTAATGCTCGCAGAAAAGATCCGCGAATTTGTTGATAAAGGTATGCAGTTCGAAGATGTCGTGGCTTCCGTTACGGAGTATCACGACAATGTAAGGCTTGTATATTCTCTTGAATCCCTCCAGAATCTCGTAAACAACGGAAGGGTTCCTTCTGCCCTTGCGGCAATCGTCAATGTACTTAACATACGTTTCATCGGTATAGCCAGCGATCAGGGAACGCTTCAGCTTGTGGGAAAGGCAAGAGGCGAAAAGAAAGTTGTGCCGGAGCTTATGAAATACATGGAAAAAGACGGCTATGACGGCGGAAAAGTCATCATCGCTCATTGTTTCAACGAAGAAAAAGCCGTTGAAATGAAAAATGCCGTTCTTGAGAAATATCCCGGTCTTGACATCACCATCAATCCCACAGGAGCACTCTGCAGTTTCTATGCGGAAAAAGGAAGTGTGCTTGTTGCGTTTGAGCAGAACACAAAAGCAAGATAATAATTTAAACAAAAAACAGCTTCGGTGAGGCTGTTTTTTTGTTTTCGGGGAGGCATGGTGGTTTGCGTTTTCAATGAGAGATTATAAATATGCCTCTCTTGTATAAATGCGAAAACTAACTCACTGATTTTTATGGGGATTGTCTGTATATATGTTGAGTTTATGTTGTTAAGGTCGATCCCTCCCGATACGGCTATGCCGTATCACCCTCCCTTTACACAAGGGAGGGCTTTTGTGCCTGCTTTCTTCTTGTGCTTCTATACCCGATAATACTTTAAAGTCCCCCTTGTGTAAAGGGGGAAAGCAAAATCAACGATTTTGCAAGGGGGATTGTCGTCTTTTCCTGTATTTTCACTGTACAAACAAGAATTAACGGCACGGACTGTTATTACTTTCCAAAGCCCGCCGCAGGCGGCAGCG
>SVCP01000058.1 GCA_015058295.1 Anaerofustis stercorihominis | reverse complement strand
GCAACTGATGAGAATGTTCTCAAATATGTTATCGACAAGATCGACCTTGCCCTTGTAATGAGCGTAAACCCGGGTTTCGGCGGACAGAAATTTATACACTCTGTGATTCCTAAGATCGCAAGAATCAAGGAAATGCTTGGTGGAAGAGAAATTCTCATCGAAGTGGACGGAGGTATCAATGATAAAACAGCACCTCTTGTAGTTGAGGCCGGAGCAAATCTGCTCGTTGCCGGCTCATACGTATTCGGCGGAGACATTACTGAAAAGATCAGAACTCTCAAAGAGGTAAAATAATGAACCGGGCATCTAAAGAAAAGCTGCTTAGTGTATTTTATTTGCTGAGCGGTGTATTTTTAGTGGTATGGAGTGTAAAAAAATATACTCTCGGAGTAAATAAAAATTTCTTTTTCGGTCAGTTTGCCGTAATAGGACTGACGGGACTTATTTTTACAATTATCGCACGGTTCTTGAAAACATGGTATTCCGAAAAAATAAACAATGCCATTGCTGATGGAAAATATACGGAAGCGATGATCCTGACTGACAGATACATTCTGAGCGAAGTGGTCAGCTCCGATGTGTATCTCGGAAGAGCATTCTTTGCGATGCTTCATAATGATTCCGAAACAATCCGCAAGATGTTATCTAAGGACAGTAAAACAATAAACGATGCGGATAAATATATAATCGGTCTTTTGTCTGCAGTTATTACCGCGAGGGAAGGGGACACAGTTTCGGCAAATATTATGATGGAAGAAATGAATTATGATTTCTCCGGAATGGAAAACAAAGACTTTTATTTTCCTCTCATAGCGGATCTTGAAGATTACTGCGACGGAATTACGGCTCTGAACAACAACGATTCGAAAGCTTTGCGTTCACTTATCAAAAGAAGAGAAAAACACACGCTTGCAGGTGTGTATAAACAGATAATGGATCTTTTGTGGGAAAAACTGCAGAGTGGAGAGATATATGTTCTTAAAAGCAATCCTGAAAGCATTGTGAAAGGATTCTCATTTAACAGATACACAAGAACAGCTCTTGCATATGTTCTCTTTGCGGCTGTATTACTCGCTCCGTCCGATATGAATCTGAAAAATGAATACGATTCTCTGAGAGAACTTACAGATTCCATCGATATGTTTAATGAAGTATCCTGCGCATATGGAAATGATGAATTGTACTATGTGAAATATTATGATTTTAACGGAAAGTACAACGATCTTATATTTGAAGTAAACAACGGAAAATATGTACTCTGCCCTGATTCTGAAATTATGAAACAGGAAGTATCCGGAATTGTTGATGCAAGAGGTATTGATATTCATCTTTATAAAACGCAAAGTTCCGAAAACGGTGTTCTCGTAATCGAAGAACATACCATTGATGTTCCTGCTAAGAAGGTTACATATGACGATCGGTTGGCATTTACATCGCTCCTGAAAGGAGACGTACAAGGCTATGCGGTGCATATGGGACTTTATGACGGGGATATAAATGATCTCACTGTTTTATTTGACTGGGGAGATGTTGTTGTTTCGGAGTTGGAAAAGTGAGCAGTGTAAGTCTGATTTTATATTGATAGTTTTTTACGGGAGGCAACACAGATGTATCAATATGAAAAACGACGGCAGGCGGCATACATATACTGCTACGCTGTGGGCATATCGGTCAGACTGAGAATGTACGACGGTAACGGGGAGGTCGTCGGATTCAGAAAAGGCACAAACAGCTATTATTACCTGAAAAACCTTCAGGGCGATGTAATGAAGCTGGTGAACGCCTCGGGAACGGTTGTAGCGGAATATGAGTATGATGACTGGGGAAAACTTCTCGTGGAAGAAAGCTCTCTTCCTGATATAGGAAGACTGAATCCGATCAGATACAGAAGCTATTACTACGATACACACTCCAAGCTTTATTACCTCAATTCCAGATACTATGATCCGGAGACGGGGAGGTTTATCAGTGCGGATTCGTATGGATTTGTCTATCTGAATACTGTTGGTTTTAATCTTTTGCATATTGCGCAAATAATCCTGTAATGAATACAGATAAATCCGGAAACTTTTTCTTTACTATATTGGGGGCAGTTATTGGTGGAATTATGGGTGCAGTGGATGCTATAAGCGCAGGCACTTCTGTAATTGAAGGCGCTATAAATGGTGCTAAATCAGGTGGAATTTCAGGAGCTGGTGTTGATATTGCTATCGTTGCTGTCGCAACAGGCGGAGCTTCGCTTTCAACAGGTGCGTTAATAGCAGGAGGCTTTGGTGCTTTGGGTAGTGTTGTTGGTGTTCGTTCATCGTATGGAGAAGATGCTTCTATGATAGACTATGCAGCCTCCGCCATAGTTGGTAGTATGGCCAATATGATATCATTTGGGACAGGACCTATTAATGGTGAGATTGCAAAAGGAGCGCTAAAAGATGTTGTTAAAGAATTAGTTCAAACAGGAATGGATTTTTTGGTTGAAAATGTTGTGTCGGGAGGTATTATTTCATTTTTCACAACGATGACAATTCGAGCAACAACAAATAACTATTATAGTAGTGAGCATTAGGCAATATGCAAAGGTGGATGTTATGAGAGCTTTCAGAAAAGGTATATCAAGATATTTAATTTATGGAATGACAATGTTTCATTATTTAACATTTTTGATGTTTTGTGAATTTGTGGACAGGATGGATTTAGGCAAGAATATGGAATGGTTAGTCTTAATTGTGGTCATTTTGATGATGGTACTGATCATTGACATTAGGCTTTACCGAGAAGGTTTTTATATGAAAACATTTATGAAACTTAAGGTTGATGAAAAATCTATTCGTTGTTATGGCTTTATGGTTCCCAAATATGAATTTTTGTGGGACGAAATAAAATGTTATGGAATTTCAACGAAACGATTTTTAGAACCATTAGTATTTCTCAGTTTGACCTCAAAGAGACACAAAGATCCATTTATGGTAATTGATAAAAATAATGTGGTTTTTACTATATATGACGAGATTTGGGCTGAGATAAGCCAATATATGCCGGAAGATATGCAGTATAGGATAAATAATGCAATCGAATTAGGAGCTGATAGAGTCTGGAAAAAGTAGTATTAATAAAGCATTGAATTAAAAAAAGTACACTTTGACTATAAGATTTGGAATGTGTTCGTGAACAAAACAGCTATTATTACCTGAAAAATCTTCAGGGAGATGTAATGAAGCTGGTTAACGCCTCAGGAACGGTTGTAGCGGAATACGAGTATGATGACTGGGGAAAACTTCTCGTAGAAGAGAGCTCTCTTCCTGATATCGGAAGACTGAATCCGATCAGATACAGAAGCCATTACTACGATACACACTCCAAGCTTTATTACCTCAATTCCAGATATTATGATCCGGAGACGGGGAGGTTTATAAATGCGGATGCTTTTGTATTTACTGGATTAGGTATATCAGGACATAATATGTTCGTTTACTGTGTTAATAATCCAATCAATAAATTTGATTCCCAAGGGTATGTGTCGGCAGATTTTGTTAGTAACTTTTCCGATGGAATGAATAAGATGTCATCTTTTTTTCAAGCTTGCCAGAATTTATCGCTTGTAGATGGCGGATTACCTTTGGTTGATGTGCTTGCTTTAGCTGCTGCCGGAACCGCGGTTATTGGTGTCTTAGGATATTCTGTATATGAAACATTCATTGAAAATTCCGGCAAAAGTGATGCAATGAGTGATTCTGCAGTGATTAGAAATGACAGTAATTCTGCATTTTATGGTGCGGATACATATGGCCGGGTATGGAAAACTGTGACTCCGCGTATGGATTTCGGTCAAGCACTATTTTGGGTTTCTGCAACATCTGAATTAGGACTATATGGTAAAGGTGCGTCATGGGGAGTTTATACAAGCGAAAAAGAAGATGCTTTGACCTTTACTTTTGCATTAGGTGGAGGTATCCCAATTTTTCATGAAGGTCAAGTTGGGCAATATGATCATTTTCATGTTTATGGATACAATCTATTTGGTAAACACAAGCATTTTCATGTTTGGTATGGAGGTATAAAATAATAATGAGATACGATTTTTACGATACAGATTGTACAGGATACGAAGAATACGACATACGTGATGAAGATTACAAAAAACTAATTGATATCTGCTTCAAATATTGTTTTAGTGTTGCGTTTCGGATATGGGATGATGGAATTACAATTCCTGAGAATTTAAAAAAATATAATTTGCCTGTTGATGAGAATGTAGTCAGTGGATATCCGCACTATTACAAAGAACTGAATGAAATAACGAGGGAACAACTTGTCCATTTTAAATTATCCGAAGATATTCGCTCTTATATGTGTACAACTACGAATAGTATTTGGGGATGGATAAATAGCTCAGAATATACTAATTTAGAAGATCCTGTATTTTTCAGATCCGATGGCTCTATATTTTTCCATTCAGTTATCCATGATGGCGTTTGTTCGCTGTATCCAAATGTGACAGAAGATGTCAAAAGTATTGTTGCTTCCGGTTTATGGTTTCTTTCTGAAGATTGATGATTGATGAAAGAATTTATTTCGGTGATAAATTTACATAGTGACACGTAGTGAAAGTAGCTTAAAATAGTTTGAATGTATTTTAAGAACAAAGTGGTGGTGTAATTACTATTCATAATATTTAAACAAAATTCTAAAACACACTTAAAATCCCCCCATTCTCAGTGCTATAAGTGAGGAGAATATCTCCTTGAAACTGAGAAAGGGGGATTTTCTATGCGAAAATCCGAAAAAAGCTTCAAAAGAGGAGAAATTTATTTCTGCGACTTTTGGACAGTTTGAAGTATTATATTGACAAACTTGTTCTAACGTGTTAGAATAAGTTTGTTCTAACGCATTAGAACAGGAAGGAGAATACACAATGGCACCGAAAATACATGAAAGCGAATATCGTTTCTGTCTCATTCTGTGGGAGAATGAACCTGTATCATCAAGAGAGCTTTCGGAACTTTGCAGAGAGAAACTCGGCTGGTCCAAGACAACAACATATACAGTAATAAAACGTCTCAGCGACAGGGGAGTTGTGAAAAACGAGAATACGATAGTGACATCTCTCATCACCAAAGAAGAAGCCCAAATTAATGAGATCGACGAACTCGTGGAAAAGAAGTTTGAGGGATCTGTTCCTGCATTTATTGCCGCATTTGCCAGAAGTAAAAATCTCAGTGAAGAAGAGATTGCCCAGATACGAAAAATCATTGATAAGCAGGTGTAAAAATGAGCAAGGTATTTTTGAATCTTGTCAATATAAGCATTGCAGCAAGCTATATGGTAATCGCTGTTCTCATTATCCGCAGAATATTTTCCAAATCACCTAAATGGGTAAATGTTCTTTTGTGGATACTGGTGGGAGTCAGGCTCATGATGCCGTTTTCCTTTGAAAGCATTTTCAGCCTGATACCGAGTGCGGAGACGTTTGAAGTTAATATGCTTGAAAGTCCGAAGTTTACAGTAAATACGGGCTTTGATATAATCGACAATGCGCTCAACGACCATATGGGTGACAGATATTTTGAGGGCGTGACTGTAGCTGCAGATCTTAAAAGCGATATTGTCGGAATTATGTCTGCAATATGGCTTTCAGTTATGCTTTTGCTTATGGTATACGCATTTTTCAGCTATTTCAGACTGAAACGACAAATAATAATGGCAACACGATACAAATGCAACATTTATATGAGCGAATTTGTTGAGACGCCTTTCGTATTGGGCATATTTAAGCCTTCAATATATGTTCCGTATAACATATCAGATGATAATATGTCATATGTTATTGCGCATGAACTGGCTCATATAAAGCGAAAAGATCATATCACAAAGATGATTGCGCATCTTCTTGTATGTGTATACTGGTTTAATCCTGTTATATGGATAGGATATGCTGCTTTGTGTAAAGATATAGAACTTGCATGTGATGAATCTGTAATAAAGAATTATGACAATGAGGATAAAAAGGCTTATTCTGAAGCACTTCTCAATTTCAGTGTAAACAGACGTGCAGCAGCTATATATCCTCTTGCATTTGGTGAAATCGGTGTTAAAGAAAGGATAAAAGAGATCATGAATTACAAAAAACCTGCATTTTGGATTGTTTCGGTTTCTGTGTTTGTTGTACTTATTATTTCGGTATGCTTCCTTACAAATCCCAGGTCTTTCGGCATTGCGGATATTGAAGACTGGACAGAAAGAATATTTGACGGTGCTGAATATATTTATGTTGTATCCGAAGACAATGAGTATCTCATTACAGACGAAATCCGCATTGATTCTTCCCTTGAAGCACTGAAAGAGATCAGACTCAATAACAGAGAAGTATCAAAAAGTCGCGATGAAACAAGACCGATGAACAATATTATTCAGCTTGACGATAATACTACGATCTGCTTTAATGAGGATTTCACTCAGTTATGGGTGGATAATAATGTCAAACCCACATATTCTTACAGAGTTAAAAATCCCGATTATGTAAAGGATAAATTTTTCAGCGGATATTTTGCGGATGTATCCGACGATGAACGATTTGTCGGAGAGATTGTGACCGATTTCGGAGGTGAAAAGCCGAGATTTGAGTTCAGGAATAATATGGGAGAATATATCGGTATCATTATCGACGAAGAAAAAACAAAACTTATATGGCAGGACGATACCATTCCTCAGATGTTCGAACAGATGGGTATAACGGACGAAAATGTGTGGGACAGCATCTCCTGCGGAGTGTATGTAGAGATAATTCCCGAAGAAAGGCATGAAGCAGATGCATTGGACTGGGTAGATGCCAAGGTGTTTTACTATGTGGACACACTTACCGTTTTAAAGGTAAGTGAACAATATTTCGGAGTTGATGCAAAGCCTGTAATTTATCTTTATCCTGAAGATGTAACCGACGTTTGCGTAACTATGGATTATAACGGTGTTCTGACCTGCACATATCCGGAATATGAAAATGGCTGGAATGTTACAGCATATCCCGACGGGACACTGACGGATGCAGACGGAATGGAATACAACTATCTGTACTGGGAAGGCATGACCGATGTTCAGTATGATTTTTCGGAAGGCTTCTGCATAAAAGGTGAGGACAGTGTACAATTCCTCGAAGAGTCTCTTGCAAAACTGGGACTCAGCCGAAAAGAAGCCAATGAATTTATCGTATATTGGTTGCCAATAATGCAGGTAAATGAGTATAACATCATATCTTTCCAGACGGATGTATATACGGATAACGCAAAACTTATGATTGATCCCGAACCTGATACATTTATCCGTGTGTTTATGGCATATAAGCCTTCGGACGAATTTGTTGCGATAACACCGCAGGAACTTTCTGCACCCGAAAGAAACGGCTTTACGGTTCTTGAATGGGGAGGTGCTTTGGTTCACTGAGTTGGTTGACACATGACTGAAAGAGATGGTATAATAAATATTATAAGTATTTTATTCGGTGAAGGAGCATAAAGATGAACCATAAAGAAAAATTCGAAAATATACGGAAATGGTTCCTGCTTGTCGTTACGGTTGCTATATTTATCAGAGTGTTTATTCCCGAAACGAATACTCAGATGCATGATATTCTGGATCATGTGCAAAAGCTGTTGATCGGAGCATTTATATTAACTCAGATATATTTTATATACAAAGAAAAAAAAGACAATGCCGGAGAATGAAACCGCACTTCTTCCGGTTGAAATAGTTACAGATCAGCAAAAAGGGACACATACAGTATTGTGTCCCTTTGTTTATTTCCGGGTGATCCACCCTTTTTTTATTGTCCATTTCTCAAATGTTGAAATTAAAAAATACATTCCTCCGGCCGCAAGGCAGAGGATAATTATACCTGCCATTACCAGATTCAGATTGAATACCTGTGAACCGTACATTATCAGATATCCGATTCCTGCCTTGCTGACGAGAAATTCTCCCATAATTACCCCGACCCAGCTGAGTGATACATTTATTTTCAGTGCTCCGATGATAGACTGACAACTTGCGGGAAGGACTGCATATTTCAGCGTCTGTATCTTGCTCGCTTTAAATGAACGCATAAGAAGAATAGTCTCTTCATCTACACTGCACAGTCCCGAATACACGCTTATTACAGTGGATATAAGAGATATGGACAGGGTCATTAAGATTATGGATTTTACACCTGCGCCTGCCCAGACTATGATAAGCGGGCCAAGGGCAACCTTCGGTAAAGCATTCAGTACAACAAGGTATGGATCCGCTACTTTTGAAACATCCGGCAGAGCCCATAGTATTGTTGCTGTAAGGATACCGAAGATTGTAGCAAGCGTAAATCCGATGACTGTTTCTGACAGTGTATATGCAATATGCGTAAACAGCGTACCGTCTTTTATCAGACCTGCAATGGTCTTTATTATTTCCGACGGACTGCTTGTTATAACCTTGTTTATCCATCCGAGATCCGCAGCAATCTGCCACAGTGTGATTGCAAACAGTAAGATTCCGATCCTGACGAAATTTATGAAAACTGCCTTTCTGTTTTGCTCTCTGAGATACAAAAGATGTTCATTTGAGTATTCGTTGTTCATTCGTACAGCTCCTTTGCGAGAGATTCGTAATATCCGGAAAATTTTTCCGATGTTCTCTTCTGAGCATATGAGATATTTTCTTCACCGAGATCAATGTCATATACTCTCCTGACTGATGCAGGTCGTTTTGACAGGAGAACTATTTTGTCCGAAAGACAGATTGCCTCGCTCAGGTCGTGTGTTATGAGGACAGTTGTAACCCCCTGCGTCT
>SVCP01000057.1 GCA_015058295.1 Anaerofustis stercorihominis | reverse complement strand
CGCTCCGCAAGTATTTTCTGTTATAATACATAGCATAAGTCATATTGATACGCTTCATTATCTGAGACAAACTTTCTGCATAAGGACTGATCAAAAAATTCGCTCTGTCCGGAAGTATACAGTATGCATAGACTTTATATGATGCATCTGAAGAATTATTCAATATAAGTTCCTTCATAAATTCGCAGTCGTATTCATCCTTGAATATAGCTTCATTATTATTGGAACATATCAGTACATTATATAAATTGACGGAAGAATCGTCTCTTACTGATCTTGGTGTCATACATTGCCTCCTTTCAATGAGATTATATCATCAAAACTTAATTTTGACAATAGGAACCGACTATTTTGTCAAAAAAATATTTCCATTTTGTCGGTTCATTCGCAGCTTTGTACATTTAAATTAAATAAGAACCGCAGAAAACGGTTCTTACATGACTTAAATATGCTCAAATACACTTCCGCCGATAAACTCTCTCAGTACTGAATCTGTAAATATTGCGCTTTCATCTTCAATAGGTACAAAGAAACTGAGATATTTCAGGATTCGCTGTGCTTCATAGAAAAACTCGTTTTCTCTCGGCACTTCGGAAAGGGCTTCCACCGCATATTTTTTCAGCACTCCCATTTCGTAAAAAAGCGATGAATTAAAAATAATATCCGCTTCGTGTGCATATGGAAAAATGTTCTTTTCTTCCCCTCTTCTGACGCTTTGCCACATGGATATTGTATCAAGCGCACTGTGACCTCTCTGCACACTGTCTCTTACAATCCTTCTCACGAGTCTTACATCTGATGTTGGTATGCGGTTATACTGGTCAATATTCAGATGTGTCAGGTCATTTATGTATATCTTATACTTATTTTTCTTTGGGATATGAGATGTCAGAGATTCATTCAGACCATGTATCCCCTCAATAATGATCGGGCTTCCCGCCTCAACGGATAATGTCCTTCCTTCACGAATGCTTTTACCTGTTTTGAAATCATAAATCGGAAGTACAGTTTCCTTACCATCCATAAGATCAATAAGATTTTCGTTAAACAGCTCTATATTGATGGCTTCAATTCCTTCAAAATCCGGCTTACCGAATTCGTCAAGAGGTGTTTTGTCCCGGTCAATGAAATAATCATCCATCGCAATTGTGATCGGATGAAGCCCCATTGCGGTAAGATGTGCTCTGAGTCGTTTAGAGGTTGTTGTCTTACCTGCGCTGGAAGGACCGGCTATAAGTACAACACGTTTATTTTCCCTGTCAGCGTATATTTCAGATGCAGCCCTCTGAAGAACCTGTTCATGGCGCGTCTCAGCAATAGTGATGAGCTCAGTTACAGATCCGTCAAGAACTTTTTCGTTTACACTTACTGCATCACTAACGTCGAAGTTGCGGCACCATTCATCATAGGATAAAAGTTCATTGAATAATGCCTGCTGTCTTTCGAGCTTCATATATACATTATCGCTGCTTTCCTTGGATGCAAGAAGCACACAGCCGTCTTCGTAAGGAATAAGATCAAAATAATCAATATCTGCAGAGCTTCCAAGCAGTTTTGTATAGAAATATCCGTAAAAGCCGTCAAGTTCATACAGAGAGATATCATCTTCCATATATTTAAACAGATTGCCTGAACTGAGAAGCTCCATAACACTGTTCAGTGTACAAGCATTTTCTTCTGTCATCTTACGCAAAACAATCTTCTGGTCTTCAGCAATTATCTTTTGCATTGACTCTTTGATCCGTCTGACATCTTCATCACTCATAGAAGTCCCGTCTTTAAAGCGGCAGTAAAGTCCTCCTGCGATTGAAAACAGTATACTCACCTGCCGATCGGGGAAACTGTTGATTGCAGCTTTTGCAAAAATAAGCGACAGAGTATTTTCATAGATCCTAGCTCCCGCAGGATGAGATTTTGTGCAGGGAATGATATTTTGTCCTGCCTCGGGTATGTACTCCAAAGATTCAATGACATTATCTGCAAATACAGCACATAATTTATCGCCGGTATTTCCCACAATTTCTCTGACAGAAGCGGAATCCTCGACAAAAGTATCTTTACCGTTTATTTTAATTTGTTTCATGGGCAATCCCCCCTTCTTTGTTCCGTTTCCAGATATATATTCAAACTATCAAGATAATGTACAGGATATCTGAGGTTAAAAAATACCTCGAGATCTTCATTAAACGCAGACAATGGTATAGATTTTCTGCCTCCGTTTTTGGCATCATCCCAATATTTTTTTATCGTCGTAAATTCAAGTATAAATGTTCTGTCTTCCGTCAGAAAATGAACAAGCATAAACGAAAGACCTCCCTGATTGCGAAATTTTTCCATAAAGCTTATCTGATGTTCATGAATGTTTGCAACAGGAAGACTTTTCTGCTGAGTTTCCTTTGCATCAAAACATACGGGAATTCCCTGAACATTTCCAAGATAGTCTACAGTACTTTTTCTGTCAAAATAAGCAAGTGAAATTACTCTTTTCTCGCTGTCAAGCTCCACGGGAGTAATGGATGTTGGTATTTTCTGTATGACAGCAAGGTCATCATCATAATAGGCCGCATTGGTGATATTTATCATTTCTTCAAAACCGCTGCCCCGAAGTCCTCTTCTCATTTATCACTTCCTGAAAGTAATATATAAAAAATGCCGACACAATATGTGTCGGCACAGTAAAATTAAAGCTTTCCGCTTGAACCTAATACATTTCTCATTTTGTGAGCAACCATTTCCTTGATTGCCGTTCTGCCGACTTTGAGATATTCTCTGGGGTCAAATACTTCCGGATTTTCTGCCATAACTTTTCTGATTGAAGATGTCATTGCGAGACGGAGGTCTGTGTCGATATTGATCTTGGCAACGCCCATTGTCGCAGCTTTTGCGAGCATTTCTTCGGGAACACCCTGTGCACCAGGGATATTTCCACCGTACTGGTTACAGAGATCAACGAATGCTTTCGGAACAGAAGATGCACCGTGAAGAACAATGGGGAATCCAGGCATGAGGTTTGAGATCTTTTCAAGTCTCTCGAAATCAAGCATCGGTTCGCCTTTGAACTTGTAAGCACCGTGGCTTGTTCCGATAGCGATCGCAAGAGAATCAACACCTGTTCTTTCGACAAATTCACAGGCCTGATCCGGATCTGTAAACTTCGCATCTTTTTCAGCAACGCTTACAGCATCTTCGATACCTGCAAGTGTTCCCAGTTCAGCTTCTACAACAACGCCTTTGTCATGGGCATACTCAACAACTCTCTTTGTCTGCGCAATATTTTCTTCGAAAGAAAGTTTACTTGCATCGATCATAACAGAAGAGAATCCATCATCAACACATGATTTGCATACATCGAAGTTTTCGCCATGATCGAGGTGGAGGACTACATCAAGGCCCGTATCGATCATCGCAGCTTCAACAAGCTTCATAAGGTATGCGGGTTTTGCGTATCTTCTTGCACCTGCAGATACCTGAAGTATAAGCGGTGAACGCTCTTCGCAGGCTGCATCCATAATACCCTGGATAATTTCCATGTTGTTGACATTGAACGCACCGATAGCATAATTGCCTTCCTGTGCTTTTTTGAACATTTCGGTACTTGTAATAAGGGCCATATCAATACTCCTTTTCTTTTGATTCGTTTTCGTTATATTCCTCAATCTCGCGTTCAATCTCCTTAGACATAAGGACCAACTGAAGCGTATTGTCAGAATCTTTAAATTCCGAAAAGTTTTTAAAATATTTTTTAACTGCGTCTTTCTTTCCTTGTTTTCCAAGCGTATTGAGACTCTCTATAATAGCATTTATTACTTCGGACTTTCTTGTAAAAAGCCTCTGAGCATCTGCGATTTCATCACGGATTGTTCCCATTTCATGGTCAAGTGCATGTACGGTTTCCGCTGCTGCAACAAGCCTGTCTTTCAGTTCGTGCGGCATATCATCTTTGTATTTGTAATTAAGAGAATGTTCTATAGTTGCCCAGAAATCCATAGCAAGAGTACGCAGCTGAATTTCACCGATTATACTTTCAACCCCACGAATAGTATTCACATCATACTCTATAATAAGATGGACACTTTTATAACCGCTTGGTTTCGGAGATTTGAAATAATCTTTTGTTTCCAGTATTTTCATATCGCTTCTCGTTGCGATAAGTTTGACCAGAAGCTCTATATCTTCTTCAAACTGTGTCACCAGTCGTACACCACAGATATCTGCCATTTTATAAGCGATCTCATCGTATGAAAATCCCTTTGTGTGCATCTTTTCCATAATGCTGTTGACGCTTTTAACACGTTTGGATATGTAGTGTATAGGGCTGTACTCTCCTCTTGAGATGTACTCATCTCTGAGAAGGGTAAATTTCAAGGATAATTCTTCAACAGCCTGCTTGTACGGCATCAGAAAATCATCCCAATCGAATTCCGTCTGAAGCATATATTCCTCCATAGAGCTATTTATCCGTCGTATAACGTTGTACTGCCGAAGAACAACCGTCAGAGATGAATTTTCCCTGGAAAATATCATTTTCGGCCATATATTGCATAAGCATATCTTCTATCACCCAATGACTTCTTCCCCAGTTTGAAAATAAGCAACCTTCGCTTCCGATTCTTCCCGTCAGTCTTGCAACAGCAATATCTTCTTTCAGATTTCCTAAAAAAGACGATGTCCTTATCAGATAATCATCTATGTCAGGCATTTCGAACTCATCAGATTTATACATACGGGCAAGCTCACAGCCTTCTTCGATATATAAAGTATGAACTTTGACGCTGTCCTTATAAGTCATAAACAGATTCATAAGTTTAGCACATTCAACCAGATCTTCAACAGTATCCCATGGCAGTGTTGATATTATATGCGTGCATACATTAAATCCGTAAGCCTTTATCAGCATTACACTTTGTATATAATCTGTAAGTGTATGTCCACGCTTCAGAATTTTCAGAGTCTGTGTATTCACACTCTGAAGTCCCAGTTCAACAGTAATATCCACACCATATCTCAACGATGCATTTTTCAGCACATCGAGGTAATCTCTGTGGACACAATCCGGTCTTGTTGAGATACTAAGTCCGACAATGTCATCTCTTGTTTCGCAGGCCTGAAATATTATATTTTCGAATTCTCCGATGCTCATATATGTATTTGTATAACTCTGAAAATACACATCGAACAGTTTCGCTCCGTATCTTGAACCGATGTAAGCAGCGTTGTTGTTTATCTGCTCAGCAACGGGAACTGTGTTTTCGTGAGCTTCGTGAGATGAACCTTTTTCGGAACAGAAAATGCAACCGCCATATCCTTTCACACCGTCTCTGTTCGGGCAGGTTTGGGCATAGTTTACCGGAAGTTTATAAACTTTCTGTCCGTGAAGTTCTTTCATCAGGTCCGAGTATCTGAAATACCGACCTTGCATCTTACATATTGATGATATTTATATCAGTCAGCTCAAGACCTTCAACATCTTCTGTGTTGAGTGTCATATATATATCAGCATCGTTTGCCTTAACCGCCTTCATTGATGCAATAAGCGCAGCTACATCTTCTTTTGTTTTTGAACCTGAGATCTTATATGAATTGTCAATATATACTCTGTTGATATCGTAATTGCCATTGAGGACACCATTGACGAAACCATAAAGTTTGTCCAGATTATCAATAGCAAATTCTTTAGCATTTACAAATCTTATCTGCACATCAACTTCTCTGCGGTGGTTATCGGAACGATCGATATAAACCAGAAGACCGTTTGTATTTTTCAGCTCTTCGTTAGCCATATCAATAAGTTTCTGTGTTTTTCCGCTTCCGTTGGGGCCAAGGATTAAATTTATCATTTTAATCACCTCTGTTTATAATATTCTGTTTTTATATTATACTATAAAATCTCCGGATTTGAGCAATAATTTATTAAGTTTTTTTGAAAATATACACATTTATTTTTATCTCACAGATGAATATAAAAATATTGACAAACTATGTACCTTTATCAGTTTCATACACAACAAAACTTCTATGATTGTTTTTAGCCATTGTAAATCATATATTTTGTGGGATCAGATATATAAGTCAATCTGCTTCGTGGATCAGCGCAAAATTCAACATTATTTGCATTGTATATCATTCATAATACATCAAACAAATACATATATGCGAGGGAGGATAATATGTCAAAAATAAACTTTATAATCAACAAAATGAAGTCCATGGACCACAGAAAAATGTTGCAAAGAGCAGATGATATTGCAAAAGAAAACAATCGCTCACAATTAGTGATTTTTATGGATATGATCTATTGCGGATTCAGATATCAGGCAGGATATGAAAATTATGCGGCATTCAATTTCTGTAATGTGCCGGACAAACTGCGTTCCACCTATCTTACCAGAGGTGGAAACAATACCATAATAGACAAATACAATGCCCCGGAATACAGAATATATTTTGATGATAAAAGCAAATTCATGAAAACATTCAGAGAATATACAAAACGTGATTATCTGGATCTCCGGAATACATCAAAGGAAGATTTTATTTCGTGGGCAAAAACACAAGATACATTCGTTGCAAAAATCATTGACAGTGACGGAGGAAGAGGCGTAAGCAAATACATTACAAGCCTTATTGAAGATATGGGCGGATTGTACGACGAATTTCAGAGAACAAGAGCATACATCGTAGAGACCACTGTGCAGCAACATCAGGCAATGTCGGCACTCAATCCCTCGTCTGTAAATACAATAAGAGTATATACCATTTACAGAGCCGATGAGGATAAAGTTTACATCCCCTATGCTTTTGTCCGTATCGGAAGAGAAGGATTTACGGATAATTACAGTAACGGAGGAATGACATCAAAACTTGATCTTGATACCGGTCGGATAATGTTTCCATGCTCGGATAAAAACGGAACTGTATACGAAAAACATCCCATAACGCAAACCGAATTTGTCGGATACACTATACCTATGTGGCAGGAAATAATTCATATGTGTAAAAAAGCAGCAAAAGTAATTCCGCAGGTAGGATATGTCGGATGGGACGTGGCAGTGGGAGAAGAATCTCCACTGTTTATCGAAGGAAACGCATATCCGGGAAACGGCATTCCGCAGAACCCCAATTTTCTTCCGGACAAAATAGGAATGAAACCTCTGATGGAAGAGATAACAGGGCTCAAATTGTAAAATCATTTAATCAAAAAAACAAATCCACCACAAAAGACAAAGCTTTCGTGGTGGATTAATTTTTATTTCAGTGCTCTTCTCTTTTTAATACCGGCATTTATCATAACCGCAACAAAGAAAATCAAAGCTATCGAGCTGATAATGATCGCAGCAATAACAGAATCGTCAAACACAAACTCATTATTCACCCTCACCATCATCAATGTATCTGCGGAAGATTCGGTATCAAATGATATATCAATACTCCCCAGATATTCACCGACCACATATGCCTTTACAGTATACTCATAATCATCGCGGGTATCGGCTGTCATATCGGCATATTCGAATACATCGTTATCCTCACACGACAATGTAATCAGAGAAGCTTCATTTTCTTCATCCGTATTTTTTCGGAGTATCTCTATTGAATCAACACGCAAATATCCTTCCGGGACATCTATGTTTTCAATCCCTGTAAATTTAAGTACCGGTTGCAAAGATTCCTCATCCTGAACAATTTCAACTGAGAGTGTCTGGTATTGCATTTCATACAACAATGAATTTTCACCGAGTTTACTTTTGAGATTATCAATCACTGCAGCATTTGCATATTTATCGATCTTGTTCATTGAAATATCAAGAACTGCAAGATTCTCCATATTGATAAACCCATCAGGAATGAGCGTCAAATCATTAAAGCTTATAAATAATGCACTGAGCTCAGGAAGAGTAAACACTCCTTCCGGAATTTCGGAAATATTGTTTTCACTAATGTCGATCTGAACAAGATTTTTAAGATTCTCTATACCGGAAGGAAATACATTCAGTTCGTTTCCTTCAAGATTAATAACTGCAAGTTGCTCAAAATCCGATATATCAGGCATTTCAGACAAATTGTTGTCGGCGATTGCGAGCGCTGTCAGATTTTTAAGAGAAGATATCTCTTCAGGAAAGCTTTTCAGCTTATTCCCCGACAAACTCAACGTCTGAAGATTTCCAAGCTTGTCAAGCTCGGGAAGGGATGTGAGTCTGTTATTTTCAATATAAAGCTCTTCCAGTACATTTTCCCCCTCTATCTTTCCTAATTCAGTCAACATGTTGTCACTGAGATTAAGTGATCTGAGAGAAGGCATATCAAACAAATATGAAGGAACCTGTGTAAGCTGATTACGCGACAGATCGAGGACTTCAAGATTATACAGATTCTTCAACGGTTTTATCTTCTCAGCTGAATCGAGCAAATTATTGCCAAGATAGATCTTTTTTACATTCACGGCATACTCAAGACCTGTCAGATCTTTGATGTCAAGATGAGAATATTCGAGTGTTTCAGGGAGATTGTACAACATTTTAAATACTGAAATCTCTCCCCCGCTCATACCCAGATCTGCAAGCAGCGCTTCCTTGAGACTTTTATCGGGAATATTGACCGTTTTTGCATACCAATCATCAAGCTCACCTGCTTCCACGCTGTAAAGATTAAACCCGGGGTCTGTCAATATCTGCGAAGGATCTTCTGCGCAAAGCGCGACAGCCTGATGAGCCGACACGCCGAACAAGACTATCGCACAAAGCAACAATATTCTATTTGTTTTTTTCATGGTTTATCAGAATTTAGCATTTTTGACGGTTCTCGGGAACGGAAGTACATCACGGATATTT
>SVCP01000056.1 GCA_015058295.1 Anaerofustis stercorihominis | reverse complement strand
TTGACATACGGGTGGAGAAAGATATGAATATACTCGTACTTAACGGACCGAATATAAATATGCTGGGAATAAGGGAGCCGGGAATATACGGAAAGGAAGATTATAATTTTCTTTGCGAAACCGTAACAAACTACGCAAAAGAAAAAGGCGTGAATATCGAGCTCTATCAGTCAAACCACGAAGGTGACCTTGTGGATAAGATTCAGCAGGCCTGTGGCAAAATTGACGGCATAGTATTCAATCCTGCGGCTTATACGCACACGAGCGTTGCACTTCTGGATGCGCTGAAAAGCGTAAGTATACCTACGGTGGAAGTACATATTTCCGACGTAAGCAAAAGAGAGGATTTCCGTCAGGTAAGCTATGTGCGTGCCGCCTGCGTAAAGACTATCTCCGGCCACGGCATAGCGGGATATGTGGAAGCTATGGATTTTCTGATCGAGAATTACGGAGAAAACAAATGAGACTGACGATCGTCCCCTCCGTGGCAAAAGGGGATATAATCGCTCCTCCGTCGAAAAGCGCATCACACAGAGCCCTTATTGCAGGAGCCCTCAGTGAAAAAAGCACCATATACGGCCTCGGGGAAAGTAACGACATAAACGCCACGCTGAATTGCCTGAGAGTTATGGGTGCAAAGGCGGAATTAAATGGAAATACCCTCGATATCGGGGGACTTGACCCGAAGAATATTCCCGAATGCAGCATTGACTGCGGGGAGAGCGGCTCTACCCTTCGCTTTCTGATACCGCTTTGTCTTATGAGCGGAAATCCCGTAACACTCAGAGGTCACGGCAGGCTTATGCACAGACCTCTCACGGAATACGAACAGCTGTGCCGTGAAAACGGATTTGATTATATATTAAGAGACGACAGCCTCACTGTCTGCGGAGAACTCCGTGGCGGAGAATATAAAATGAGCGGAGAAAGAAGCAGTCAGTTCATTACGGGAATGATGTTTGCCCTTCCGCTTCTTGAAAATAAAAGTACCCTCACCATAACGGGCAATGCACAGTCCCTTTCGTATATAATGCTTACTCAGCAGATAATAAAGGATTTCGGCATCAGCTTTACAAGAGGAGGCAACACCTTCTTTTTCGGAGCGGAGCAGAAATATAACAATATGGATTTCCCCATTGAGGGAGATTATTCCAACAGTGCATTTGTGGAGGCGTTCAATCTCATGGGCGGTGATGTGAAAGTTACGGGACTCAGGGAAGACTCCACTCAGGGGGACAAGATATACAGGGAATATTACAAAAAGCTCGGTACAGACGAAATTATGGATCTTTCCGACTGCCCCGATCTTGCTCCCATACTCTTTGCTATGGCTGCTGTATACGGCGGAAAGTTCACGGGGACAAAACGGCTTCGCCTGAAAGAGAGCGACAGGATTCAGGCTATGAAGACAGAGCTGAAAAAATGCGGAATTACTCTTACGGATACGGAAAATGACGTAATGATCTCTCCTGAAGGACTTCATTCTCCGACGGAAGTAATTTCCTCTCATAATGATCATCGTATCGTAATGGCAATGAGCGTTCTTCTCTCAAAGCTTGGCGGAACAATTGACGGAGCTGATGCTGTCAGGAAAAGCTGGCCGGATTTCTTCGAAGAAATCGGAAAGCTTGGAATCACAATAAAATATGAATAGAAAAATATACTTGTCACCGGATGGTGATGAGTATTTTTTTGACATTTCTCATAATACGGCATTTAATAAGCAAATTCCTATACAAATTTTCTTGCACATTCCACCTGTAGCGGTTATACTGATTATGTATGTAAAAATGTATATTTACGGAAATATATTGCCGGGGAACAGACGATGAATATGGTATTTTCGAAACAGCTTCCTTCGCCGGAAGACATAAAAAAACAGATGCCGACAGATGAATATGCCGGCAGTGTTTTCTGTGCGCGCAATAATACCGTAAAAGATATTCTTTCGGGAAAAGACGACAGATTCATACTTATCATCGGCCCATGTTCCGCAGACAGCAAAGACCCCGTAATGGAATATATAAGCAGGCTTTATGAAGTATATTCTGAAGTGAAAGACAAGCTGTTTATAATACCCCGTGTATATACGGCAAAACCCCGTACGACAGGTTCGGGATATATGGGTATGCTCCATCAGCCTGAAGCATACGCTCCTTCGGATATTTCCCGGGGAATAATCACTATAAGGGAACTTCTCCTGGATATTGCCCGTGAATTTGATTTTACATGTGCCGACGAAATGCTCTATCCGGAAAACTACGAATATTTCTCGGATCTTGTGGGATATGTTGCGGTCGGTGCACGTTCTGTTGAGGATCAGAAGCACAGGCTTGTTGCAAGCGGGCTTGACATTCCCGCAGGAATGAAAAATCCCACGGGCGGAAGTATCGCATCTATGCTGAATGCGGTAAAAGCGGCGCAGATGCCGCACACATTCGGGTATCGTGGCTGGGAGGTGAGTACGGCAGGAAACAGATATGCGCATGCAATTCTCAGAGGCTGTACAGACTCCTCGGGAAACAGCGTTCCGAACTTCGGTAAAGATACACTTTCGGAAGTGTATGAAATGTATATGAGCAGGAGTTTTGCGAATCCGTCACTGATAGTTGATGTGAACCATGCGAATTCAGGCAAAGATTATCTGAAACAGCCCGCTATTGCTATGGATGTTCTCGCTTCAGGAAAGAAAGATCCCGATATTAAAAAGCTTGTAAAAGGCCTTATGATTGAGAGTTATCTTGAGGACGGAAATCAGAAGATCGGAGAAAATATCTTCGGAAAATCAATCACCGATCCGTGTCTTGGGTGGGATAAATCGAGAGATCTTATTTTCAGGATTGCGGATAATATATAGTATTACACACCTTCATTTTGTGAGGGTGTTTTTTTTGTTTGTGCAGTGAAAATAGCCGGAGAGGGACAAGCCCTCCCTTGCGAAAAAGGGAGGGTGGTAAAACGTAAGTTTTACCGGGAGGGATCGACCTTTAAACCTGAACGCAATAAATCAGCACATATACAGCCAATCCCCCTGTAAAATCAGAGATTTTGCTTCCTCCTTTGCACAAGGGGGACTTGTCCCTCTCAGTCAGCTTTCGCTGACAGCTCTCCCTGAGGGCGAGCCTTGTAAAAAAATCCCTGAACGGCTGAGCCATTCTTTCCCTCCATTATAAATAAGGGCGGGTTTTTGTATCTGCATTTTTGTGTTGTCAACCGGCCGTTGACAGAAATTAACCGCAGGTTGGTTGTTGAAATCCGGAAAAAATGCTATCATTTAACTGACGATAACACTGAAAGGAGAATTATATGAGTACAGGACAAAGGATCGCACTTATCCGAAAGAACAACAACCTCTCGCAGGAAGCGTTCGGAGAGATGATGGGAGTATCACGTCAGGCTATCTCAAAATGGGAAAGCGACACATCTGTTCCGGATATAGATAATCTTGTGAGTATAGCAAGGCAGTTTGATGTCTCCGTAGGCTGGCTGCTTGGAGTTGAAGAAGATAATAAGAGTGAGAGCATTTCGCCGGAGAAATTTGCTGTCGAGCTGAAAAAATACAGCTTATCCGTATCAAAAAAATACAGATTGATATGTATTCTGCTGATGATACTTGTGGGTGTGTTATCCGTATTATGTTTAAAGCTTGCAAATGATATTTCGTCCGTAAAAGACAGCATTGTCATAATGGATTCTGAAATTTCCGATCTCGGAAGACGGGCGAGCGCTCTTTCAAATGAAATGTCTGCACTTTACTCAGAGGATCATACAAATGCCCTCGCAAAGAGCGAATATAATATACTTTCTGTTTCTCCTGAAAAAAATACAGCCAAAATATATATCGCAGCGATTCCTTCTTATTCGGATGCAGGCACAAAAGTACGCTTCATCGCCGATGATATTTCCGTGGACTCATCTTTCTCCGAAGAATCCGGAAGATATTCCGCAGTGATGGAAATACCTATGGACACAGAAATTATTTACGCACGGATAACAAACGCAGATTCCGAATGGGTGAATGCCGCTGTGTATCTTAACGAGCTCAAAAGAAATACGGACCCTTCATCACAGATAAATCTGTTTGCCGAGCAGATACAGCCTGTAGTGATAAATGACGACGGGACGGTAAGCGAGGGAAAAGTGATTTTCTCCACAGACACACCATCGTTTAATAAAGATGTATACGGTATCAGCCTCAGGACGGAAAAGACAGAGCTTTTGTGCTATTACAACGGAAAGCTTATTATGCAGAGGGAAATGACAGAGATACACGAAAGCGACATCGGAATAACCCTTGATCTTTCCGAGCTGTTTGCGGGAAAAGTTCTCAGACAGTGGGACAGCGTGTATTTCACCGTAAAACTCACGGATAATTATGACAGAGTATTTTATTCCGACGAATCCGCAAGCTGTGTTGTTCATTCAGATACCCTTACGTTGTACCCTGCACAAGCCAACAGAGATCTTCTGAGAAGATAGCCGAAGGGAGAAAATATGAAAAGAATAATATGTATCATTTTATGTATTGCTGTTTTCGCTTTAAGCCTTACCTCCTGCGGCACGGACGATAAAGATGCCGCCATCGCCACTGCGGAGGAGTTTGCGAGGCTTCTTCTCACAAGCGACAGTGCAAGATACGAAGAATTCCTGTCTTCGGAGCTGTATAACGACGAAAATTATAACCGTGACAACGCAGGATATGAGCTGTTTTATATGTATCTTCCACAGTATACGGATATATGTACGGACACAGCTACAGACCTTCTTTGCAGGATAAATTTTTCCGATAACGCAACAACAGCGGACAGATACGCATACCACAAAGGCTATGACAGCATATATCCCACGGAAATAACATCATCTGTAACGGAGGAAAGCGAAAATCAGTATTTTATCCGCTCGGAGATAGTTCTCGGAATGAAAAAAGGAGACCTTGAAGGAAAGGATTATGCCTCCCTGCGAATACGCATTGACAAAGATACGGGGAAAGTGCATCTGTATGAACTCGGCGGTGTGCTTGCAACATTATATGTTGCGGATGAAAAATAAAAATGCGTAGATGTCGTGTATATTTTCTCGGAAAATAAACAAATTCGTGCTTTATGTTGACAAGATTATCTTTGTGTGATAATATTTCTTTAAAGTACTGAATCAGAGGAAATTAATATGAAAAATCTTCGTATGGACATGCCTGAGCACATGGGTCTTCTCATGTGCGAAACCGAAAAACTGAAATAAAAACGGTCTTTCTGTTATGCCTGTGCATACGTATGTTCATTTGCCTTTGTCAAGGCGGTTTTGTGTGCAATTATAGAGATAATGGGAAGCAGAGGCTTCCCTTTCTTTTTTCATCCGGAGGTATTGATTTGATTGAACTTAAAAATATGTCGAAGGTATTTAATCAGGGTACCGAAAACGAAGTGCGTGCCCTGAGCGACATAAACCTTACCATAAACGACGGGGATATATTCGGCATCATCGGCCTGAGCGGCGCAGGAAAATCCACGCTTATCAGATGTGTCAACTTCCTGGAAGTCCCCACAGGCGGAACGGTAATTTTTGACGGAGTTGACCTTTCAAAGATCAGCGAAAAGGAGCTGAGAGAAACAAGAAGGCATATGTCCATGATCTTCCAGAATTTTAACCTTCTTTCTCAGCAGACAGCCCTGAAAAACGTATGTTTCCCGATGGAAATTTCAGGTGTTCCCAAAGCCGAAGCGAAGAAAAGGGCTGCGGAGCTTCTGGAACTTGTGGGTCTCGGAGACAAGCTTGACTTTTATCCCGCACAGCTTTCCGGCGGACAGAAACAGAGAGTTGCCATCGCCCGTGCGCTGACAACAAACCCGAGAGTGCTTCTGTGCGATGAGGTTACAAGTGCGCTGGATCCGAACACAACTCGCTCCATTCTTGAGCTTCTGCAGAATATCAACAGGAGTATGGGTGTTACGATAATTATGATCACCCACGAAATGAAGGTAATCGAACAGATCTGCAACAAAGTAGCTGTTCTTGATCACTCACAGATTGTGGAAACCGGCAACGTAAAGGATATATTCCTTGCGCCGAAATCACGCATCGCAAGGGAACTCATCCTTCCCAAGAGCGAAGGTGTTGACAGTATCGGCGAAGGAGGGATCTATCTCAGACTTGTATTCGACGGAACGACTGCATTTGAGCCGGTAATCTCAAACCTGGCGCTTGAATGCCGTGCGGCAGTGAATATCCTTGCGGCAAACACCAAAAACATCGAGGGAAAAGCATACGGCCAGATGGTTCTTCAGCTTCCGGAAGACAGGAGTGTTGTTGAAAGAATAGAAAATTATCTTGATAAAAAAGGAATAGTCTACAAGGAGGAAGAAAGCTATGTTGGATAATCTTACTCCCGAAATGATAAGTCTTCTGATTACGGGTATCGGGGAAACATTATATATGACCCTTGTGTCAACATTTATGGCGTATGTGTTCGGCCTCCCCGTAGGAATCATACTCTATATAACGGATGCAGGAGGAATAAAGGAAAACAGGCTGATCAACACAATAGTGGGAACAGTTGTAAACCTTATGCGTTCAATCCCGTTTATTCTCCTTCTGGTTGCTATCATGCCGTTTACAAGATTCGTTGTGGGAACGACTATCGGTTCAACAGCCACAATCGTGCCCCTTGTGGTGTCTGCGGCACCGTATATTGCCAGAATGGTGGAATCCTCATTAAAGGAAGTTGATTACGGAGTTATCGAAGCTGCCCTTTCCATGGGAGCAAACTCAAAGCAGATAATATTCAAGGTGCTTTTGGTGGAAGCGAAACCGTCGCTTATTGTCGGTGCGGCAATCGCAATCACAACCATTCTCGGATATTCCGCTATGGCAGGTATGGTAGGCGGAGGCGGTCTTGGTGCTATCTCCATCAACTACGGATATTACCGCTATCAGAACGATATTGCATGGGTAACGATCATTCTTCTTATCATTATCGTTCAGATATTCCAGGAAATCGGCTCACGCATTGCGAAGCGTTCCGACAAACGTGCATAGTAAATTGTTATATTATTCTAAGTCTTTAGGCTGTTTTAATTACGGCTTAACAAATAAATAAAATTAAGGAGCAAAAAATGAAAGCAAAAAAAATTATCGCTGTTCTTCTCGCTCTCGCTATCTGCGTATCATTCGCAGCTTGTGGCGATGATGATGAAGCAAAAACAGTAACAGTAGGCGCAAGCGTAACACCGCATGCTGAAATCCTCAGACAGGCAGCACCTCTTATGGAAGCAAAAGGTTACACACTCGTTGTTAAAGAATACAATGACTATGTAATCCCCAACACAGCAACAGAAAGCGGAGAACTTGATGCAAACTACTTCCAGCACATCAACTACCTCAACGACTTCAACGCACAGAACGGCACACACCTTGTTGTTGCTGCAGAAGTTCACTATGAGCCCCTCGGACTTTATGTAGGTAAAGATTCACCGGCTGACATCGCTCAGATTCCGGAAGGCGCAACAATCGCTGTTCCCAACGACACAACAAACGAAGCAAGAGCTCTTATGCTTCTCGAAGCTGAAGGCATCATCACACTCAAAGAAGGCGCTTCACTCACAGCAACAGTTCTCGACATCGAATCCAATCCGAAAAACATCAAGATCGAAGAAATCGAAGCAGCTCAGCTTGCAAGATCTCTCGAAGATGTTGACTACGCTGTAATCAACGGTAACTACGCAATTCAGGGCGGCCTCAAGATCGCTGATGCAATCGCTGTAGAATCAAAAGAATCAGAAGCTATCAAAGAATACGTAAACATTCTCGTAGTTAAAGAAGGCAACGAAAAGAACGAAGGTATCGTAGCTCTCGCAGAAATTCTTCAGACAGAAGATATGCAGAAATACATCAACGAAACATACGGCGGAGCAGTTGTTCCCATGTTCTAGGAATTACAAAAAAAATATCAGGCCGTCAAAGTTTTTGACGGCTTCAGCTTGTCGAAAAAGTCCGCACCGCCAAATCCTTTATTTGATTGCTGTTGCAGATTTGGCTTGCTGCGTTAAATTTCCGACTCGAAAATGCTCATTTACGGGTAGTAAACCACGCATATCGTCAGAACTTCCAGGAACAATATTCGGAGTATGATAAATCATACTCACGAATAAGTCAGAGAAGTTCTTCCTTTATCAAAGCGGCAAGCCGCTTTGAAAGAGGAGAAATTTCCATAACGGCGTGAGGATACTGCTTGCAGTGTCAGAGCAGAGTTTATGGAAATTTGGACGAGCCTCCGGACTTTTCGAACAACCTGTGATTAAAACAAGCCGTCAAAGTTTTTGACGGCTTGTTTTTTATTTATGAAATTGTTTATTCTGTTTTCGGGCAGGTCTTCATAACAGCCTGCTCAAACATTTCCCTTACTTCGTCCTTTGTCATATCCAGGGAAATGGCAAGTTCCCCATAAAGCATATCTTCCGCAAGACGGCAGTATTTTTCATCTATCTGCCCGAGTTTTTTCTTTGGAGGGAGATTGTTTCTTTTATGGTAGACGCTTTTGATTATATACACCAGATTCTCTCCGGTATGATCGGTCATAAGCTCCTGATAGTGCTGATATGTGATTCTGGGATTGGAGTTATGAAAAGTGTCCAGAGCAGTATCCGAGATTTTGTCAATGAGAAGTCGTGCTTCTGCTTCCGTCACGATGGAACGGATCCTGACGTTGGAATCCACCGGAATATATATTGTTCCTTCGCGGTAAACGGGACACAATGTGTAATACTGTCTGCTGTTATCAGCTCCTTCTATAGGAGAATTTCCTATGTGCGTTATCCTGCAGACACCCTCTTTTCCGTAAACTACGTAAGAACCTACTTT
>SVCP01000006.1 GCA_015058295.1 Anaerofustis stercorihominis | reverse complement strand
GGTCGCGGAGCTGTTGATTATCAACAGCTCCGCGACCGGGTCAGAGTGGTCTTATTATGACATTTGAGCCGGATGCTGATGAACTTCTCGACTACCTCGTTCCGAGATATATCATTAATGCTATTTACGGTGCATGCATCGAAAACAGCGCAGGTGAACAGGCAGCGAGAAAGACTGCGATGGAAAACGCAACAGAAAATGCGGACGAAATGTTGGCAAATCTTTCCCTCAGTTATAACAGAGCTCGTCAGGCTGCGATTACTCAGGAACTTACTGAAATCATCGCAGGTGCAGATGCTATCGGTTAAGGAGGGTAAAGCGTGAGTAATAAAATTAAAATAAAAATCATTACACCGGAAAGACTTTTCTTTGACGGTGAAGTAGATAGGTATGTAGTGGATGCCAAAGGTGCAACAGGTGGTTTTGCAGTATTTACAAACCACTCGCCTCTTACAACAGAGATCGGATATGGTACTATTACTCTTATTAACGAAGAAGAAGAGAGAAAAGCAACCGTATTTGGTGGATTCGCACTTGTGCAACCGTATGAAACCATTATCCTGGTAGATGTGGCTGAATGGCCGGATGAACTTGATATTGATCGTGCCATGAGAGCAAAAGAAAGAGCAGAAGCCGAAATTGCCAAGAGTGATTCGGAATTCGAAATGGCAAGAATATCCCTTATGAAGGCACTTGTCAGAATCGATCTCGCAAATACCGCAGATAAAATGAAAAAATAAGGGGGATAAATAACCTATGAGCAAAGGTATTGGACAAATTGTTCAGGTAATCGGACCGGTCGTTGACGTTAAGTTCGAAGACGGACAATTGCCTCAGCTTAATAATGCTATAAACATCAACACTCCGAACGGTGTTCTGGTTATCGAGGTAGCTCAGCACCTTGGTGACAACGTAGTAAGATGTATCGCTATGGACTCAACAGATGGTCTTTCTCGTGGACAGGAAGCCGTTGATACAGGCGACTCAATCAAAGTTCCCGTAGGCGACGTAACACTCGGAAGAATGGTTAACGTTCTTGGTCAGGCAATCGATGGCGAACCTATGGATACAACAGGCGCTCTTATGAATTCAATTCACAGAGAAGCTCCGAAATTTGACGAATTGACAACTGAACCGGAAATCTTCGAAACAGGTATCAAAGTTATCGACCTTATCTGCCCGTATACAAAGGGTGGTAAGATCGGCTTGTTTGGTGGTGCGGGCGTTGGTAAAACAGTTCTTATTCAGGAACTTATCAACAACATCGCTACAGAACATGGTGGTATCTCTGTATTCGCAGGCGTAGGCGAAAGAACAAGAGAAGGTAATGACCTTTATTACGAAATGAAAGACTCAGGCGTTCTTCAGAAGACAGCTCTCTGCTTCGGTCAGATGAACGAACCGCCAGGAGCTCGTATGAGAGTTGCTCTTACAGGTCTTACAATGGCTGAATATTTCCGTGATGAACAGAATCAGGACGTACTTCTCTTCATCGACAACATTTTCCGTTTCACACAGGCAGGTTCAGAAGTATCAGCTCTTCTCGGACGTATGCCGTCAGCAGTTGGTTATCAGCCGACACTTGCTACAGAAATGGGCGTTCTCCAGGAAAGAATCACATCAACAAAATCAGGTTCAGTAACATCAGTACAGGCTGTATACGTTCCTGCCGATGACCTTACAGACCCGGCTCCTGCTACAACATTCGCACACCTTGATGCGACAACAGTACTTAACCGTTCTATCTCAGAAAAAGGTATTTATCCGGCAGTTGACCCGCTCGACTCTACAAGCCGTATCCTTGACCCGCAGGTAGTAGGTGAAGAACACTATCAGGTAGCAAGAAGCGTACAGGAAATCCTTCAGAGATACAAAGAACTCCAGGATATCATCTCTATTCTTGGTATGGATGAACTTGGTGAAGACGACAAACTTGTAGTTGCACGTGCGAGAAAGATCGAAAAATTCCTTTCACAGCCGTTCCGTGTAGCTGAACAGTTCACAGGTTTCGTTGGACAGTATGTATCTATCGAAGATACAATCAAAGGCTTCAAAGAAATTCTTGAAGGTAAACATGATGACCTTCCGGAAAACGCATTCTTCATGGTTGGTACAATCGAAGAAGCTGTTAAAAAAGCAGAAACAATGAGAGCTTAGTTATTTAAGCAAAAATACATCACTTATTTAAAAGGGAAACGAAGTTATGCTTCGTTTCTCTTTTTATGCTTGTCTGAATTTCCGCAGACGTTGTTGTTTGCTTCATCGTCGTCAGTTACGTACTGTATAGTACGCGTCTGCCGCCGATTCGCAAGCCGCCTGGTCTGCGAAAATTTATACGGCGCATACTGCTTGTCTGAATCATTTTGTTCTGAGTTGTTTTTTCGGTGAGGTATTAATTTGATTTACTCAGACGAATTGTTTGTAACAACGATTAAACAACAGACAGAAATGAGTATTGTTGTCTGTTGAATCTTTTTCAGCTTTTTACAAGTCTCATAATATTATATTTTTTATCTGTTGCGTCTCCGACGATCTGTTCGGGGTAAACATAAAGATATAAAAGCGGATCGACGGAATATTTAGCCCTTGATGCCTGCGTCTGTGTATATCCTGCACCATATGGCACTTTTATCAGGTCAAAATGCAGGTGATTTCCTGTGGCATCACCGGTGTTTCCCATTCTTCCGATTTTATCTCCCATAGTGATTTCATCACCTTTTGATACATTTACATCAGACAAATGCTTGTAGATAGCATACCATCTGCAGTTATTTGCTTCGTCATCAAAATATATCCTTACCATATTTCCTGCTCCGCCTGTATAAAATCCCGCCATATCCACAGTGCCGGAAAACGCACTGTATATTTCCGGCTCAGAACCGCCGTAGTTTCTGTTCCAGCCGAAATCCACAGCATAATGATTTGTGGAATATGGTTCCGATATTGCGATATAATTTACGGGATAACGGAAAAGGACTTCATCTGTATCAGGAATTGTTTCTTCTTTGACGTTGTCCGAATTCCCCTTATTTTCAAGCTCCTGTGTGAGTTTCTCTATCTGATCTTTCAGGCTTTGTATTTCATTATTTTCTTTATCGGATGTTACGTCGTTTATATTTCCGTCATTTATATTTTCTTCGTTTGCAATGGTACTGAGGCTTCTGAAGAATTTTCCAAGGATACCGTCGCTGTCCTCGAGAGTTGTAAACAACCCCTGGGAGCCAAGCCATAAAATGATCCCGAGCCAAAGGGAATATAGAAATGATATATCTTCCCGGGCAAATGTTTTTGACCAGAATATTCCGGTAAAAATACATACAACTCCGTTTATGGCGATAATACAGGATGAAGATCGTTTTACGAGAGAATCACAAAACATATTTTTAATAATTTCCGTAAGTGCAGTGCATACTAAGCTGAGAACAGATGCAAGAACGATCAGTCCGGCAAATTTTTCCAGAGCATCTGCATACGGAAATGACAGTGTTATATTACCCATATATCCTCCTTTTAATATATAATATTAATCAGGAATTTTTTTGTAAATGAATAATCAATATGTTTCTGCAAAGAATAACATCAGGAGGTGGAGTATGAGAATTTTATCAAGAATTGCATTTGCATTGATAATTGTCGGTGCTGTAAACTGGGGACTCATAGGTTTATTCGGTCTTGATGTAGTAGCTCTTCTTTTCGGCGGAAGCTCTTCATTGCTTTCAAGGATCGTATATTCTCTGGTCGGTATATCCGCAGTTGTATATATTGCGCTGAGCACAATGGATATAGCTCCCGCTGCATGATGTCGTGGAATGTCCGCTGTAAATGAGTTATAATAATGGCGTGGAAAGTGTTTTTACCTTCTGTGGTAAGAGCACTTTTTAAATTTATACGAAAGGAGGTGAGAAAATGAATGATGCGATTTATGAAAGCATAGCAAAGCTCATCGTGAAGGCTAATGAATTCCGGAAAGTAGAAAATATATCCGCCAAGCATGATTACGATTCATTCAGAAAAGAGATGAAAGCCGAGGCAATCGGGAAAGCGGGTATATTATCGGAAAATATCACGAATGCTTCAGATTATTCTGCATATCTTAACAGATTGTCTTCCGCGGAGAATACAGACAGGGCACTGAAGGGAGCGGCTGAAAATCTGACGGACAGAAGCAGATATTTGTCAAAGATATCCGATGCTGAAAAAGGAATTGCAGAAGCAGGGATACAGGCTGAAAATGCCATTAAAGCAGATGAGTGGAACTATCAGAAAGAACGTGACAAAAAGGCTGATGATTTTTATGAGTTGAGGCAGGAGATTGAAGCGAAGAAGGAAAGTTCTTCGAGTAAAAACAGCTCATCGAAAAAAACATCATCAGGCAGCAACAAAACAACATCTACAAACAAAAAAGAAACGGAGGAAGAAGCTTTGAAAGGATCAGATTACATTAATAAAATGCCCGCGTTCTGCGGCGGGACAAGTCTCAAGGACAGACTGAACAACGAGGTATATTCTCAGAAGTTCAAAGAAAAAGCATTGCAGATCAGTTCGAACGGCACAAAGAAAGCATCTTCGGGTGAACTTAATGCACTTGTGAAAATGGCTGAAAAATACGGCGCAAGCGATGCGTATATCGAGTGGATCCACAATGTATGCGGATACGGCTGATAAGGTTGTGTCTTATGTACAAAAGCCTCAGCTGAGAAAAGACGGTTCTTGTAATAAAAGTACAAATATATAAAATTTTGCTTTACATAATTGACCGATGATTTTCCGTGGTGGTAATATAAATTTGGAAGATCGTATTCTGTACGGTAATCTGAGTAAATTTAAAAGGAGAGAATATATGGCACATATAACGGAAAGAGAAAACTATCTGATGCTTTCAAGAGGCGAAGTTCCTCACTGGGTCCCGAAAATGACATACGGATATGACAAAAGCGGCAGATACCCTGCGGCAACAGGGATGGTAGCCTGCAGTGTCATTCCAAGACAAAGACCCGAACCGGGTAAACCGTTCAAAGATTTCTGGGGAATCGAATATACACCGACGGAAGAAACCGGCAATGCGGCACTTCCCACACCGGGAAAATTCATACTCAAAGACATCAGAAAATGGCATGAAGTGGTAAAAGCTCCCGATCTGAGCGATGTGAACTGGGAGCTTACATGTAAAAGAGACCTGGATAATCTTACATTCGACAGAAATGAGACGGCACTCACATTCGGCACACATGTAGGATACTTCCAGCTTCTCATGAACTTTATGGGATTTACGGAAGGACTTTGTGCTATGTACGAAGAACCGGAGTATGTAAAGGAATTTATGGAATATCTGTGTGATTTCTTTACGACCATTACGGAAAATGTTATTGACTATTACAAGCCGGATATCCTCAACTGTACAGATGATATGGCGACGGCAAACGATCCGTTTGTGTCTGTTGAAATGTATCGTGAGCTTGTAAAACCTTACCATGCAAGACAGATGAACGTAGGTGCGGACAGAGGAATTCCCGTTGCCATGCATAACTGCGGAAGATGCGAAGAATATATTCAGGACTGGATGGATTTCGGTGTAAAATACTGGGACCCTGCGCAGTATATGAATGATCTTGTGGCGGTAAAAGAAAACTTCTGGAAGAAATATAACTTCTCAATAGTAGGCGGATATGACCTTCACTATCCTGCAAATCATCCAAGCGTAACGGAAGAAAGCGTAAGGGAAGAAGTCAGAAGACTTATCGATACTCTCGCTCCCGGCGGAGGATATGTATTTGCAGGCGGTGCACTCGGAGCAATCGGTGATAAAGACGTCGAAAGAGTAAACGGCTGGATCTTTGATGAAGTTGATACATACGGAAGAAACTTCTATAACAAATGATCTTAAAGTAATAAGATACATTGAAATTAATTTTTAAACTCCCACGGATTGTCGTGGGAGTTTTTTTATTGAGATGAGCATAACGACCGTTGCTGTGGTACCGTCGGTACGATAAAAAACAAAAGATACTTATTTTTGCATATAAAAATCTTGTTAAGTCAATAATATACAATTAGATAAAGAAATCGTTCGTATCCCGAATACAAAAAGCAGTATGCGTGACTGCGTGCTTTTGTAAGACAGATACAATTTGAAAAAAATTAATAAAATCTCATTGACTGTTTTCTCAGTATCTGTTAGAGTAGTCACAGGCAAATTAAAAATATAGTCAGTACATAGGTACTAACAGACTCCATTGAGTTCGGCGTACGGTCGATACTCCTTCATATTTTATTAATGAACGATGCTCCTGTTCGGCAAAGGGAGCATTGTTTTATTTTACGAAAGAAATAAATGTGTTATAATAGATATAAACAGATTGTTGATACATAGCGCAATAAATACAGATACGGACGGAAGGAGCAAAAATGATAAAAGCTTATTACGAAGACAGCAGTAAGGACAAATTTACCTGCCGCATTGAAGATAAGATAATAATTGACTCGAACACATATTATTTGTTTGATACAGCACCGTTTTTCCCGGGAGGAGGCGGAGAAACCCGTGATGAAGGGACTGCAAACGGGAAAGCTCTTGTCGATGCACTTGAAAACGGAGAAAAGGTGTATTACAGTTTTGAAGATGAGATCGGAGACATCGGGTGGAACGTTGAATGCATTATTGATACAGATCTGCGTAAAAGACGCAGTATTATGCATACTTCCCAGCATATTATCTCAGCTTTGTTTGAGGATATTCTCGGTATGCATACGGATAGTGTTCATTTTTCCGATACATATGCGACTATTGATCTGAGCGGAAGCGGGTTTGATGAAAAAAGAATTGCAGAAATAGAAGACAAAGCAAATGAGATCGTCAGAAGCTGTATTGCTCTGCAGTTCAGAATCGCAGATAAATCAGAACTTGGCACTCTTCCTCTGAGAAAAGCAATCGGGGAAGATATTGATTTTCCGAGACTTGTGAATATTCCGGGAGTTGATCTGAGTCTGTGCTGTGCCGTTCATGCCGATAACACCGGGCAGATCGGTATGATCAAGATATTAAAGACAGAAACAAAGAATTCTGTTGTAAGGCTCACATTTACTGCAGGAAGCAGTGCGGTGAATGATTACAGAATGAAAAACGATGCAATTTTAAAGATAAATGCAATGTTGTCATCTACAACGGACACTGTTGTTGAGCGTCTGATCAAAAAGGAAGATGATTTCAATGCACTTAAAAAACAATTTGCAAAACTGAAAGAAACGGTAAATTCAATCGAAGCGGACAGGCTTGCAGATTCCGAGCATACGCTTATTATGGCGGAGGGGGATTTTGATGATATGAAGTCTCTGGGAAGCCTGCTTGTTGCAAAAGCAGAAAAGGCATTTGTGGGAATTGACAGGAAACAGAATAAGCTGATAATTTATCAGAATCTTGACCGTCCCGTTAACCTGATCATCAATAAGCTGAAAAATGATTATGATGTCAGGGGTGGGGGAAATGCACTCTCCGGACAGATGATGTGCAGTGACAATCTGGAAGAGATTGTTGAGCTTGTTGCAAGATATTTTGATCCTGCAGAGTTTCTTAATACAGAAACACAGGAATAATATTACAATTTTGTTACATTTATATAATGAAATATTGATACGCAGGGATATTTTGCGTATAATAATAAAAAACACAAAAGGATATTGACATGAGTAATAAATATGATATTTGTATAATAGGTGCAGGCCCCGGAGGGCTCAGCGCCGCACTTTATGCCGCAAGAAGCGAACTTAAGGTTCTTGTAATTGAGAAACAGACTGTGGGTGGTCTTATTACAACAACAACGGAAGTTGAAAATTATCCCGGCAGTGAAAGGGATGCCACAGGAACATCTATCACACAGAGAATGTATGAGCAGGCAGAAGAGGCAGGCAGTGAATTTGTTTATGATTATGTAAGCAAGATCGAAAAAGACGGGGAAAACTTTAAGATTATCTGTGATCTTGACGAATACACTGCAAAAGCTGTCATTATTTCTACGGGAAGTGAACCGAATATGGCGGGAGTTCCCGGTGAAACTGAATTCAGAGGCAGGGGAGTATCTTACTGCGCTACATGTGATGCGGGATTCTTCAAAGGAAAGAAGATCGCTGTTCTCGGCGGAGGTGATACTGCAGTGAAAGAAGCTCATTATCTCAGCAAATTTGCTTCGGAACTTTATATTATCCACAGGAGAGATACTCTCAGGGCGGGAGTATACAATATCAGAAAGATAGAAGCCGACGAGAATGTAAAGGTGCTGTACAGCACCGTTCCTGTTGAAATAAAAGGGGATATGAAAGTAAACGCACTTGCTGTAAAAGATCTCAAGGAAGACAGGATTTATGATCTTGAAGTGGACGGAGTGTTCGTGTTCGTAGGATTCAAGCCCAATACGGAATTCCTTGAAGGAATGCTTGAACTTGACGAAGGCGGTTATATCATTACAGATGATAAGATGCATACTTCCGCAGAAGGTATATTTGCTGTGGGAGATGTAAGAAATACTCCTCTCAGACAGGTCATCACAGCTGCTGCAGACGGTGCTGTTGCGGCAGTATATGCGCAGGAATATATTGACGGGAAGTAGGATATGCGAAAAATCAGAATGCTTGCCATTTTTACGGCATTTATTATGATGGTATCATTTCTTGGCGGCTGTGTTTCAAATACGCCTGCGGTGGAAAGAGCTGTGAGTATATCGTACGTATCGGATCCGAAAGGTCTGGGGACAGACTCGACGGTACTTGTTGAAAGTGCCATGGATGAGATCGGGGAGTACTACAATTTCAAAAAAGAAATATACGACGTATCGGATCTTGATGATGTGAAAGGTGTAGCTCAGAAAGCAGTAAAAGACGGTGCTAACCTGTATATCGGGACGAGCTATGCAGTGAACTATGAGTTGCTTTCCGCATTTGAGGATAAACCGAATACGAAGCTCGCTATGATAGGTACAAGGGTGGATACGGACAAGAACAATGTTGTCAGCATCACATTCAAAATGGAAGAAGCCGCATTCCTTGCAGGATATATGGCTGCAAGTGTATCCACAAGCGGTGTTGTTGGATATATAGGTGGATTTGACTCGGATTATGAAGAACAGCATGTGGGATTTTATGCAGGTGCAAAGTACAAAAATCCGGATATAACCGTCGTATCCGCATATACGGATTCTTATAACAGCTCCGCAAAAGGGAAAGAAGCCGCAAACAGCCTTAAAGCACAGAATGCAGATGTTTTATATCTGAACTGCGGTTCATGTGCGCTTGGAATAACTGAGTTGTTCAGGGGAAGTGAAGTGAAGCTTATACTTTCGGATATTTATACGGTTCAGTCAGATGAAATTATTGCACAGTCGAAAAAGTATATTAAAAATGCAGCACTGTATGTTATCGATGAATATCTGAATAACGAACTGTATTCGGGAGAATATCGTTACGGAGTAAGTTATGGATTCGTGGACCTTCAGATAAATAAAGCTGACAACGAACTGAAAAACGAGCTTTCGGATCTCAGAAGCAAGATAAGGACATCAGCGCTTAAAATACCGTTTTCCATGGATGAAGCTGACATGTTTCTGAAAGAAAATGCGTTATAGGCGCGAGAATGATAGAATTTTCAAAATATTTATTGTTTTTTTATGCGTATGTGGTATAATCTAATATATCAATTTTTTAGGTTATATCCAGACAGATATTGAAAAATGAGAGGTAGAAATATGGAACTTCAGGTAATCAAAACTCAAAACCCCAAGACAAAACCGGCTTTTGATCAGCTCGGATTTGGTAAATATTTTACAGATCATATGTTTATGATGACATATACGGAAGGCACAGGCTGGCATGATGCAAAGATCTGCGAATACGGCCCGCTTGCTATTTCACCGGCTGCACAGGTATTCCACTATGGTCAGGCTACATTCGAAGGTATGAAAGCTTATCGTGATGAAAATGACAACGTAACACTTTTCCGTCCCCTCGATAACTTCGAAAGAATGAACCGTTCAAACGACCGTCTCTGCATGCCGGCTATTGACAAAGAATTTGTTCTCAACGCACTTGAACAGCTTCTTATGATCGAAAAAGAATGGATCCCGAACCTCAAAGATACATCTCTTTATATCAGACCGTTCATGATCGCTACAGAATCTTCTCTCGGCGTTAAAGTATCAAGCGAATATATCTTCATGATTATTCTCTCACCGGTAGGTTCTTATTATGCAGAAGGCCTCCAGCCCACAAGCATTTATGTTGAAGATACATATGTCCGTGCTATGGACGGCGGTACAGGCGAAGCTAAATGCGCAGGCAACTATGCAACAAGCCTCAAACCGTACAAGAAAGCAAAAGATATGGGTTATTCA
Organism: Anaerofustis stercorihominis; assembly: GCA_015058295.1. Lineage (GTDB taxonomy): Bacteria > Bacillota > Clostridia > Eubacteriales > Anaerofustaceae > SVCP01. The sequence goes on along the minus strand of SVCP01000006.1, from coordinate 49,968 downwards.
CAGGTTCTCTTCCTTGACGGTAAGGAAAGAAAATACGTTGAAGAAGTAGGTACATCAAACGCATTCTTCGTAATTGACGGTAAACTCTACACATCACCGCTTAAAGGAACTATCCTTCCGGGTATCACAAGAGATTCTGTAATCAAAGTTGCTCAGATGAAAGGCATCGAAGTTGTTGAAGAAGCTCTCGCAATCGACTACATCTTCGAAGTTGCTAAAGAAGGCAGACTCGACGAAGCATTTGCATCAGGTACAGCAGCTGTTATCTCACCCATCGGCAAACTCGCTTATGAAGATGATGTTGTTATCATAAACGAAGGCAAGATCGGCGATATGGCTCAGATGCTCTATGACACAATCACAGGTATCCAGACAGGAAGACTCGACGATCCGTTCGGCTGGGTAAAAGAAGTAAAATAATTGATATTTAGCATAAAGGCAGGGTTTCCTGCCTTTATCTTTTGTGGGGGCTTTTTAGTTGTTTGTGTAAAATATCTTTAAAAATAAATTAAATCAAATAAATACATTACATCATGAGTTTTGTTTATAATAATTTGCAATATTGATATTTGTGTGTTATAATATAAACAAAAAGGAGAATTATATTTATGAAACGCAAATTTTCATTTTTGTTGGCAGTGTTGTTATTGTTGAGTACATCTTCAATTGTGTACGCAGATTCTTTATCGGATGATTTTGTCGGCGACGCATCAAAATTGGTTAATACATGCATTCAGAGCGGTGTTTATCCTGAACTGAATTCAAGTGCAGCAGAGGGTGTAATCAGTTTGTGTGAGCCGATTCCGGTGTACGAGGTTACTGTCTCAGGAATTGAGGATGCAGAACTTGAATACTATCCTGTAGTAGGTTCCGGAAGTGTTGTAGGGGTTATTACCGACAGATCCGGGAAACTGGAATTTTCAATGATATTCTCAGATCTGTTCAACGAGGTGTATGATTCAGGAGAAGAAATGTGCTTTGTAATGACACGTTCAACGGTTTATGCAATCATTGACGATGAATGCATTGTTGTCCGCGAAGCGATGATAGACGAAAGCAGGGTTGATTGTGATGCGGAGATAATTCAAAATGCAGCTCTGAATACAGAATTCATAGAGCCATCAGCAATAATTAATGTCTTGTCTTTGGCAGATCCCGGAATTTCCGGTTATTTAAGCGTTTCCGAGGTAATACAGGCTTCAGGATCTGAGCAGTGCTGGGCATGTTGCTCTATTTCGGTTGGTAAATTTGAAAATCCAAGCATTAACAGGACAGTAAGCCAAATATTGAATGAATATTCAGGTGGGGTAGACCAAGCTCGTTCCATCTGGCGAATCCAGAATGTTATAGAAGGTGAGTATGGCGTCGATACTTCTATATCGATAAGCGAACTTTCATTAAACCGGATTATTTCGGAAATAGGCGGGAGGGAACATCCTATTGTTGCCAGAATAGCTCATGTCGGATGGGTGGATGGCCATTTTGTAGTAGTTCATGGATATTCTTCAGATCCGGATGATGGTGTTTATATATACATTATGGATCCTCTTGTTGGGTATAGGACAATATCTGTATCCGGTGGATATCTCGATTATGTTGATCCTCATAGCCGTGTTCATTATGAAACATCTCACTTTCTGGTAATTGATTAAAGCTATGTTTATAAAAAAAATATTAAAGACATGGTCAACGCGGGAGAAGGTTCTGTTTTCGGTTATACTGATAATGATAATTGCGGTATTGTGTGTAGTGTGTGCAGATAATGATACATATGATTTTGTTGATTTTTCATCAGAAGATGTAGAATATATTGTGATTCGTTCCATTAATGGAAAAAAAATCACCGTAACCGAAGAAGATGATATTGAGCTTATCCACAAAATGTTTGATCATACTAAAATAGTACGAAGTGTTCATCCTGACTGGGATACTTTCCCCTGGCTGGGACTTGGTGGCATGTGGGAATACATTTTTGACTTTTATGCCGATGACGGATGTATATACCATTATACTTTGATAGAAAGCCTGGATCTTCGTGTGGTAGATGCGTATGTGGAAGACAAAGACGGAAATGAAAAAGCTTTGGAGTTTTCTGAAGTTCCTTTATCACCGTTGATTTTTGATTTTGCAACTTATATGTTTGAAATATATGAGCCCGAAGATATTGATCCATATAAGAGAGGATTTTGATCTGACCGATAACATCCGGAAAATATATTCAAAAGCATGTCAGGCTGTGTGGATAATTGAATTTTGTTGATAAAGGCAGGATTTCCTGCCTTTATTTTTTTGTAAAAGTCTTTTGTTTTGCAGAATTCTATTGTATACTGAAAACACAGGAGGTGCAGAATGAACTTACTTGAAATTATGAGACAGAGACGTAGCGTGCGTGTTTACACAGGGGAAGAAATCCCTCAGGAAAAGATCGATATGATACTGCAGGCAGGGCTTCTTTCACCGTCGGGAAAAGGTACAAGACCGTGGGAATTTATTCTTGTACGCAATAAAGAAACTCTGAAGAAAATGGCAGGATGCCGCACAGGGGCGGCGAATATGCTCGAAGGAGCGGATGCGGCAATAGTCGTACTCGGAAATTCGGACAAAACGGATACGATAATCGAAGACTGCTCCATTGCTCTTTCAAATATGCATCTTATGGCTGATTATCTTGGCGTGGGAAGCTGCTGGATACAGGGAAGACTCAGGGAAGCGTCCGACGGAAGAACGACTGAAGAGTATCTGCGTGAGATACTGCAGTTTCCGGAAAATATGAAGCTTGAAGCGGTGTTGTCTCTTGGTATTGCGTCGAAGAAAGCCGCGGCTCATGAAATCCCGGATGTATCGGATGTCAGAGTTCATAAGGAAAAATTCTGATTTTTAATATTATTTACAGGCAATAAAGTGTTATTGCCTTTTTTATTTTTGCCTGCTCCGATAAAGCCTTATTCAGATATGATTATTGTACGGTTAAGATAATATTAAAGTTATATACGTATTGAATCGGTTAGTTGCTACGTTAAATCGTTGAATCTCTTAATTGATGATTGTTTATAATGCGGATTGTTCAAACTGTATATGTATGATAATGTTGTAATGACGAAAAGTAAAGGAGAATACTTAATGGACAACAAACCAAAATTAACGTCACTGCATGTTAACACATACGCACTTTCAAACGGTCTGTTAACAATGGCATCCACAGCTCCGATGACGTACATTATGATGTTCTGTACGGACTATCTCGGAATCAGCCCCGTAGCTTACGGTACAGCGATGGGTATTGCAAAGACATTCGACTTCTTCGTATGTATACTTGCAGGTCCCATCATTGAAAAATCAAACATGAAGCACGGCAAATATATTTCATGGGTGAGAATTCTTACATGTACACTTTTCTTCGGTAACATTATCCAGCTTATGGATACATCCGCATTTATTTCAAATCCGACAATTAAACTTATTATTGTATGTATCGGATATTGTCTGTTCCATGGCTCAATGAACTTCAACGCAACTGTCCGCGGCTCTCTCGTAAGAAAGCTGGCAGGTGCAAACATGGAAGACAGAAGAAGGCTCACAACAAGACAGTCTCAGGTAGGTGCTGCTGTATCTATCATCGCATCGGCTATCACATTGCCGTGTATTTCATTTGTTGAAGGGCTCACAGGTTCACCGACACTTGGTTACTTCCTTGTAACACTTGCGTTCTCACTGTGCTTCCTCGCATGCAACATCTTCTTCATCAAGCTTGCTTCTCCGTTTGACCCGCCGGCACCGCAGACAGCTGCAAAACAGTCCGCTTCACTGAAGGATATGATCGAAGCTATTGTTACAAACAAGCAGATGTTCATTCTTGTTCTTACATACACATTGTTCAATGTAGGTTCACAGATCAGTGCAGGCGTAACCACATACTTCTTCCGTGTTACGGGAACATTCTCAAAATATACAATTGCCATCACAACAAGAAGTATCGTTGCATTCATCGCATCTATGGTAATTCCGCCTATCGGCAAAAAGATCGGTAAAAAGAACTCTCTTGTTCTCGGACGTTTCCTCTGGAGTGCAGGCGCGCTGTTTATCTATATATTTGCTCTCAGGAAAGACGGAAGTGCAAACCTTGTTCTTATGACAATCGGAATGTGTATGCTTCGTGCGGCTACATACACATATATGCCGTTTGGTGTAAACTACTGGCTCGACTGTGCAGAATACGGATACTACACAACAGGAAAAGATATGCGTGGTTTCGCAGCAGCCATCATGAATATTCCCACAAAAATCGGTATGGCTATCGGCGGCACTGCTGTGGGTTATCTTGTTGCATGGGCGGGATATGTTCCCCCGGTCGGAGACAAACTCGGTTACTTCGAACACATGAACCGTTACATGATGGTTATCGGCCTTATCCCGGCAGTTATCGGTGTTGCTGCAGGTATACTCACAATGTTCTTCTACAAACTTACAGACGAAGAGGCTGCTATGTATGCTAAAGCAAATGCTGAAAAGGATTCTGTAATCGAAGCATAGACAGACACAACGTTTTGAGTCAATAATAATAAATTGTAATAAAAGGTAGCTTGCTACCTTTTATTTTTTTTAACTTAGAATTTGAACGAAGCTTATGCTACATAACATAGGTGTGTGAAATTGATTTTCTCAGTACAAAAAGAGGATTGTGAATATATGTAAAAAAAAGTAAAATGAATTAACAAAATAATTAATAAATATATTTATCGGAAAACGACTTGATACATTAATGAAAATGCAGAATTTGCAGAGTATGGTTTCATCGCAATCATTGCGTTGATTATAAAAACAAAAGGAGAAACAAATGGACAACAAACCAAAATTAACGTCGATGCACGTTAACATGTATGCCCTGGCCAACGGTATGAACACCATGGCATCACAGATCCCTACGCAGTACATTATGATGTTCTGTACTGACTTCCTCGGAATCAGCCCTGTAGCTTACGGTACAGCTATGGGTATTGCGAAGACATTCGACTTCTTCGTATGTATCTTTGCAGGCCCGATCATCGAAAAATCAAACGGCAAACACGGTAAGTATATTTCATGGATGAGAATACTTACAGCTACACTCTTCTTCGGTAACATCATCCAGGTGTTCGATACATCTGCATTCATCACAAACCCGACAATCAAGCTCCTCTTCGTATGCTTCGGTTATTGTATGTTCCACGGTTCCATGAACTTCAACGCAACTGTACGTGGCTCTCTCGTAAGAAAGCTCGCCGGCGCAAACATGGAAGACAGAAGAAAACTCACAACAAGACAGTCTCAGGTAGGTGCTGCTGTATCAATCATTTCTTCAGCAATCACACTTCCGTGTATCACATTTGTTGAAAAGCTCACAGGTTCTCCGACACTCGGTTACTTCCTTGTAGCTCTTGCGTTCTCTTCAGGTTTCGTAATCTGTAACACAATCTTCATCAAACTCGCGGCTCCGTTTGACCCGCCGGCACCGGCAGCGTCAACAGGTGCGAAATCAGCATCTCTCAAAGATATGATCGAAGTTATCTTTACAAACAAACAGATGCTCATCCTCGTTATTACATACACACTGTTCTCTATCGGTTCACAGATCAACGCAGGTGTAACAACATACTTCTTCCGTGTAACGGGAACATTCGGACAGTATGCACTCGTACAGACAATCAGAGCATTCGTAGCGTTCGGTGCTTCTATCGTGGTACCGCCTATCGGTAAGAAACTCGGTAAGAAAACATCACTCGTTATCGGTCGTTACCTCTACAGCGCCGGTGCAATCTTCATCTACGTATTCGGTCTCAAATCAGACGGATCTGCAAACCTTGTTCTTATGACAATCGGTATGTGTCTGCTTCGTGTTGCTACATACACATACATGCCGTTCGGCGTAAACTACTGGCTCGACTGTGCAGAATACGGATACTACACAACAGGAAAAGATATGCGTGGTTTCGCAGCAGCTATCATGAATATCCCGACAAAGATCGGTTTCGCAATCGGTGGTTCAGCAGTTGGTTACCTCGTTGCATGGGCAGGATACAATGTACCGGCAGGCGCAACAGTAGGTCAGTTCACATACATGAACCGTTACATGATGGTACTTGGTCTCATCCCGGCAGTTATCTGCATATTCTCAGGTGTACTCACACAGCTCTTCTACAAACTCACAGACGAAGAAGCTGCTATGTATGCTAAGGCAAACGCAGAAAGAGACGCTCAGATCGAAGCATAATTGCTCAATCCTGATTTAAATTAATGATAATTGATAAAGACAGCGATATTCGCTGTCTTTATTATTTTATTGTCGCAAAATATTGTGTTATTCTAAAATTGAATGCAACCATTGCCACAACATAAAGTTGAGATGCATAATCAATCATGGTGCAAACTGCGGGTTGTTGAATGCAATCATTTGTTGTAATATATAATCATTAAAATAAAGGAGAATTCATATGGACAACAACAGACCTAAATTAACGTCCCTGCATATCAACACATATGCACTTTCACAGGGGCTTGATATGATGGCAGGTCAGATCCCTACACAGTATCTTATGATGTTCTGTACTGACTTCCTCGGAATCAGCCCGATCGCTTACGGCTCTGCAATGGGTATTGCGAAGACATTCGACTTCTTCATCTGTATCTTTGCTGGTCCCATCATCGAAAAATCAAACGGCAAACACGGTAAGTATATCTCATGGCTGAGAATTCTTACATGCACACTCTTCTTCGGGAACCTTATTCAGTTGTTCGATACATCAGGTTTCATCACAAATCCGACAATCAAGCTCTTCATCGTTTGCTGCGGTTATATGATGTACCACGGTTCAAAGAACTTCAGTGCAACAGTTCGTGGTTCACTCGTAAGAAAACTTGCCGGCGCAAACATGGAAGACAGAAGAAAGCTTACAACAAGACAGTCTCAGGTAAGTGCTGCTGTATCAATTATTTCTTCAGCAATCACACTCCCGTCAATTTCACTCGTTGAAAAACTGACAGGTTCACCGACACTCGGTTACTTCATTGTTGCGGCTGTATTCTCAACAAGCTTCCTTATCTGCAACATCATCTTCATTAAACTTGCGGCTCCGTTCGATCCGCCTCAGGCAGTAAACAAAGCAGGCAAGACTGCATCAGTAAAAGATTTGTTTGAATCAATCTTCACAAACAAACAGATGCTTATCCTTGTTATTACATACACACTGTTCAACATCGGTTCACAGATCAACGCAGGTGTTACTGCATACTTCTTCCGTGTAACAGGAACATTCGGACAGTATGCGCTTGTACAGACTATCAGATCTCTCGTCGCATTCGGTGCATCTGTAGTTGTACCGCCTATCGGTAAAAAACTCGGCAAGAAAACATCACTCGTTATCGGTCGTTACATGTGGGCAGCAAGCTTACTGTTCATCTATGTATTCGCTCTGAAAAAAGACGGAAGCGCTAACCTTGTTATGATGACAATCGGTCTGTGCCTCAGCCGTGTTGCAATGTACACATACACACCGTTCGGCGTAAACTACTGGCTCGACTGTGCTGAATACGGCTACTACACAACAGGCAAAGACAGACGTGGTTTCGCAGCGGCTGTTATGAACATCCCCACAAAGATCGGTATGGCTATCGGCGGTACAGCAGTAGGTTACCTCGTTGCATGGTCAGGTTATATTGTACCGGAAGGCGCAACAGTAGGTTACTTCGAACACATGAACCGTTACATGATGGTTATCGGTCTTATCCCGGCAATCGTTGGTATCGCATCAGCAGTTCTTACACAGTTCTTCTACAAGCTCACAGACGAAGAAGCTGCAGCATATGCTAAGGCAAACGCTGAAAAGGACGCTCAGATCGAAGCATAATTCAATAACGAATTTCTGTAAATTTTAAATGGCAGTGTATATGCACTGCCATTTTTACATGACATGAGAATTTTTTGCTTTTTTTACTTTTAAAAGAAGGATTTACGACATTTTTTGCAAATATAATATATAAGGAATATTTTATTTGGTTATGAGGTTCTTATTTGTTTTTACTTTGCGGCAAAATATGATATAATTCTATATATTGCAAAGTTACGGCAGGAAAGAAATGAAAAAAGTTGTTATAATAGGCGGTGGGGCCGCAGGAATGATGGCATCGGTCTTTGCCGCAAGAGGCGGAGCGGATGTCCTTCTTATAGAGGCCAACGAAAAGCTTGGAAAGAAGATATATATTACCGGAAAGGGCAGATGTAATTACACAAATGCAACGGATACGGAAGATTTTTTCAATTCCGTATTTGAAGGCAAAAGATTTGCATACAGCTCTGTCTATGGATTTGATCACACTATGCTTATGGAACTTTTCGAGAGTGCAGGTATGAAAAGCAAAATCGAAAGAGGCAACAGGGTTTTTCCGCAAAGCGATAAAGCATCGGATGTTACAAAAGCTCTTAAAAGATTAATGGACGAAGCGGGTGTAGAAGTTTCTCTCGGAGAAAAGGTCAGAAAGATTATTGCTCAGGACGGACAGGTTAAGGCCGTAAAGACAGATAAAAGAACCGTGGAATGTGACAGTGTCATATTATGTACAGGCGGAAAAAGCTATCCGACGACAGGTTCCGACGGAAACGGATATGCCCTTGCAAAAGATCTCGGCCACACTATAGAAACTCCGAGAGCGGCGCTTGTACCGTTTGTGAGCGATGATAAGTGGATAAAAAATCTTGCGGGGCTGAGCCTTGTCAATGTTGAAGGAAGTCTGTGGATAAACGGAAAGCTAAAGGACAAGCGCTTCGGGGAAATGCTGTTTACACATAAAGGGATAAGCGGACCGATAGTTCTTACAATGAGTTGTTTTGTTGAAAAGTACGAAAATGTGAAGGTTACCGTTGATCTGAAGCCGGCGCTTACAAGAGAAGTTCTCGACAAGCGCATATTAAAAGATTTCTCGGAAAATACGAATAAAGAGTTTAAAAACTCTCTTGACAAACTTATGCCGAAATCCCTCGCCGCGGAAGTGGTATATCTGAGCAAGATCGATCCCCATAAGAAAGTAAACCAGATAACAGCAAAAGAAAGGGAAGTATTGGTTGATCTTATCAAGGCTCTTCCTATAAACATAAAATCCGATGCGGGATTCAATGAAGCCATAATTACTACAGGCGGAGTAAAACTCAAGGAAGTGAATCCTTCCACGATGGAATCCAAACTTGTAAAGGGGCTTTATATGGCAGGAGAGGTGCTTAACCTTCACGGATTCACAGGTGGATTCAACCTTCAGCTTGCATTCTCAACAGGTCATCTTGCAGGGGAAAGCTGCTGTACAGAATAGAAAGGACAAACGAAATGGGAAATTCCAAGAATTCATATCATGAAAAACTTAATGTTGCGTTGATGTATCTGGATAAGCTTTCGCAGGGTATACACCCCAACAGCGGAGTTTCCCTTTTTGATGCACAGGACAAAGCCAATATAGGGATCGTGAACTGTCTTTCGTTTGTAAAAGAAGTAATAAACAAGCAGTTTGACGATACTCCGGAAGTTCTTGTGGATTTTTCCGTGACGGAAAAGACGAAATCATTTATCCCCATATCTCAGGAACCTCTGAGTATAAGCCGTTTTACGGAAATTATAAACGAAAATGCCAGGGAGCCGGGTATGAACAGACTCAGGGGAAGGCAGATCACCGGATGGCTTTATAAAAACAATTACCTTAAATATGAAGATATAAACGGCAAGCCGTATCGTGTGCCGACACCGAAGGCAAATGCCATAGGCATCAATTCATATGTGTATACACGCCAGGATGTGGAGTATTCAATAAATACCTACGACAGCAATGCCCAGAGATTTATAATCGAGCATCTTGAAGATATTATAGAAGACAGACTGATAGAGGAATAAAAAGTGCTTAAAGAAAAGATTGAAAGAATAAACGAACTTGCGAGGAAGAAAAAAACAGTGGGCCTTACTCCCGAAGAGCTCGAAGAGCAGGCAGTACTCAGAAAAGAGTACATAGAGATGTGGAGAGGCAATGTTATCAATGTTGTTGAAAGTGTAGTCATTGTTGATGAAGACGGCAACAGAAGAAAAATCAATAAGAAAAAATAATTTCGGAGACGGAAGATGCTTTTATCATTAAGCTCGGTAAAAAAGAGTTTCGGTTCCGAAGATGTTATAAACGGGATCGACATTACCATAAACGAAAAAGACAGGATCGGACTTATCGGTGTCAACGGCAGCGGTAAATCCACTCTCCTGAAGATAATCGCAAAAGAAACGGACATTGATGAGGGAGAAGTATTTCATAAGAGCGGACTTGAAATAAGGACGCTTACGCAGAATCTTAACCTGGATATGGATGCAACCGTATACGATGAGGCGCTTAAAGCATATGAGGGCCTTATTGCTATGGAAAAAAGACTTGAGTCGCTGCTTGAGAGTCTGTCATCCGAAACAGACCCTGCAAATCTTGAGAGACTGACGAGAAGTTATGATTCTCTCAGGGAAAGATTTGAGGACAGTAAGGGGTATTATTACAGAAACCTTACACTTTCCACTCTCAAGGGGCTTGGTTTTTCCGATGAAGATGTGAAGAAGAAAATATATCAGCTCAGCGGAGGACAGAAGATGAGGGTTGCCCTTGCGAAGATTCTTCTGGAAGAGCCGGAATTGTTGCTTCTTGACGAGCCGACAAACTATCTTGATATGAAGAGCATAACATGGCTCGAAGGATATCTGATGAATTATCCCAATACATATATTATTGTATCCCATGACAGATATTTCCTTGAAAATACTGTCAATCAGATATGGGAAATGGTTGACGGTACCCTTGAGTTTTATAAAGGAAACTATTCCGCATATCTTTCACAGCGTGATGAGCGGTTCAACGCAAGAATGAATGCATATAAGAAAAACGCCGCATATATTGCACATCAGAGGGCTGTAATAGAAAAGCTTAAAAGTTTTAACAGAGAAAAGAGTATAAAACGTGCGGAAAGCAGGGAAAAACTCCTTGCCAAGACGGAAGTTCTGCAGAAGCCGAAGGAAAACAAAGTTGCGGGAATTAAGCTTGAATATGATTCTCTTGTCAGCAGGAATATCCTCAAATTAGTGGATCTGACTATCGGATACCCGTCAAAAGTCGTTGCTAGCGGATTTAATATGGATATAAAGGCAGGGGACTGCATCGGTATATGTGCAGACAATGCTACGGGAAAGAGTACCTTGCTTAAAACAATAACAGGACAGATTCCACCTATAAGCGGAGAAGTAATTCTCGGAAGCGGTGTGAGCATCACTCATTTCAAACAGGAACACGAAGATCTGAATCCAGAAAATACCATCGTTGATGAACTTGTAAATTACAGCGGAAAGGATGTTCTTGAGGTAAGAAATCTTCTTGCGGGACTTTTGTTTACGGAAGAAGAAGTGTTCAAGAAGATCGGTGTTCTTTCCGGAGGTGAAAAGAGCAGGGTTGCCATTGCGAAGCTTATGATCGGAAAGTGTAATCTGCTTCTTCTGGATGAGCCCACAAACCATCTTGACATCGCTTCAAACGAAGTATTCGAAGAAGCTATGAGAAATTTCGCAGGAACCATACTTGTAATTTCCCATGACAGATATCTTCTGAATGCTCTTGCAAACAGAATGATTTTTATTAATGACGGGAAAGCGTATATGTATGATATGCCATACAAAGAGGCTGCAGTGCAGTTTGCGGCAGATATCATGGATGCGGAGCAGACCGTACAAAAGGCAAAAACTGTTGAAAAATCCGTAAAAACCGATGAGCCCGCAAAGAAAAAGCCTCTCAGCAAAGATATGAGAAGACGTCATACCATAAGGCTCGGCAAGCTTGAGGAAGAAATGGAGGCTGTATCATCTGAGAGAAGTTCTATAGAACAGCAGATGAACATGGAAGATTTCTACAAAGATGCTCTCAGGGCAAATGAGATACTTGCACATTATGAGGAACTCGGAAAAAAATACCACTCACTTGAAGATGAGTGGCTTGAGTTGTCTTATATTTTAGAGGAAGATTAGAACAGTTCTTCCACATTGAACTGTGGGACAATATGCATCTGCATTATCCTGTCCGCAAGAGAATTATATACACCGAAGAGTTTTTCGTAAATGACTTCGGTGTTTTCTTTTCTTTCCGCAGATCTGTCCATAAGTTCAGGGAGTTTATCTTTTATCTGCTCAGTTGTCAGACCGAACAGGTTCATACATATTTCTTCGTTTGTAAGAAGACTTGCGTAGTACTGATCTGTCACATCGAATCTTATATCTGTGATTTTGTCCGATGTATATGATATCTGAAGTGTCGCCCGGATCGTATCCGAAAGAGGCATGGATTGTGTATAGGTTGCGGAACTTTCGGATATGATTATTTTATCTGCACCTATATATGCTGCGGATAGTATATTATCCGCAAGTCTGAGGAAATCCCCGGTATATTTGTTTGCATTATTTGTGGGTATGTTCTCTGTAGATTGGGCTGAGAGTGTCTGCGTGTACAGATTTTTTCTTGCTGCTCTGAATTCTGCAGAGCGGACAGCATACTTTTCGTCTTCTGTGAGGGAAAGGGAGGAGGATTCTTTGTTAAAATAGTCGAATCTTACGCTATTTATAACGGAGTCCTTTATCTGCATTCTTACGACGCCGCAGAAGCCGTCTGCATCGAAATGATCGAAATAAGAATAGTATGTTCCGTCCGTGTAATTATTTTTCTTTCCGGAAATGATAATCTCTCCTGTGTCCGCATCGTTTATCAGATCTTTTTCGCAGGAACAGAAAGAGAATATGATAAGTATTGTCATTATAAGTATAAATATTCTTTTCATTTTCTTCACCTTGTTTTATTATAAACCACCTTTGAAGATATTCATAGTTTTTTATAGAAAAGTAGCAAATTAAAGTTTATTGTGGTAAAATATCATCAGTAATACATTGGGGGAAAGTATGGCACAGCTTTATTACAGATACGCCAGCATGAACGCAGGCAAGTCAATCGAAATAATCAAGATTGCTCATAATTACGAAGAACAGGGCAAGAGGGTACTTCTTTTTACATCAGGTCTTGACGACCGCTATGGTCAGGGATACATAGCATCACGTGTAGGTCTTAAAAGAAAAGCTCACACATTCAACAGTGAAACATCCATTATAGAAATCATCCAGCAGGAAACAGACGGTAACCTTCCGAAAGTATACTGCATCCTTATTGATGAAGGACAGTTCCTCACAAGAAAGCAGGTTCAGGAGCTTACGCAGATCGTGGATTATATGGATATACCCGTAATCGTATACGGACTTAAAAACGACTTCAGCAACAACCTTTTCGAAGGCAGTGAGGCACTTCTTATCTACGCAGATAAGATCGAGGAAATAAAGACCATATGCTGGTTCTGCAACAAAAAAGCCACGATGGTACTCAGGGTCGTGGACGGAAAGCCGGTATATGTGGGTGAACAGATAATGATCGGCGGAAATGACAGTTACATCCCGGTGTGCCGCCGTTGTTACGGTTCTCCGTCTCTTCCGTCATTGAAAGAAGCGGCTGAAAAAGAGTAGAATTAAAAAAATACAAAATTTTACCCGGATTTGTGCTGTTTTTGTGGATTTAGACACATATTTATTGAATTAAAATAAGTCCTTATCATTAAGAGGGACTATATTGTCCCAATATGGGGTGCTTTGAGGTTGAAAACCGTTTCATACATAGAAAAGCATTGAGTTTTGGGTAACGTTTTGATACAATATTGATGGTAAAAGCGGGCAATGCGCTTGACCGATGTTTCAAATATACATAGCTTTTACGAAGTAGAATGTTATGTATTGAATAAATATTTTTCAGACACATTAAGAAGGAGGTTTCGATGGAAACTACAAAACTTACAGCTCTTGAAGCAAGAATTGCTAAGGCTACTGAAAAACTTCTTATCCCTATCGAAAAGATGGAAGAAGAGTATGCAAAACTTCACGATATCGCTGTAGCTAAAGGTACAGAAACTTGGGAAGACAGAAAAGCTGCTCAGAAACCGCAGTGTTCATTCGGTGAAGACGGCGTTTGCTGCAGAATTTGTTCTATGGGTCCCTGCCGTATCACAAAGAAAGCAAGCAGAGGTATCTGCGGATGCGACGTACACGGTATCGTAGCTAGAAACTACCTCAGATTCTCAGCTGGTGGTACAGCTGCTCACTCAGACCACGGTCGTGAAATCATGCACACATTCTCACAGACTGCAGCTGACAAAGACTATCAGGTAAAAGACGTTAACAAACTCCTCAAGATCGCTAAAGACTGGGAAGTTGAAACAGAAGGCAGAGACATTTATGACATCGCTCATGAAGTAGCTGAAATCGGTCTTCTCGAATACGGTAAAGTTCACGGAACACAGAGATTCATCAAATGGGCTTCTAAAGACAGACAGGAAGCTTGGGCAAGAGAAGGAATCGAACCGAGAGCAATCGACAGAGAAATCGCTGAATGTCTCCACAGAACACATATGGGTTGTTCTTCAGAACCGATCGCTCTTATGAGACAGGCACTCCGTTCTGCACTTTCAGACGGTTGGGGCGGCTCTATGATGGGTACAGAATTCTCTGACGTTATGTTCGGAACACCGATGCCGAGAGACACAGAAGCTAACCTTGGTGTACTCGATGCTGACTGCGTAAACATCATCGTTCACGGCCATGACCCGTCACTCTCAGAAATGATCGTTAAATACGCTGAAGATCCTGAACTCGTAGCTCTCGCTAAAGAAGTTGGCGCTAAAGGCATCAACATCGCTGGTGTTTGCTGTACATCAAACGAAGTTACAATGCGTCACGGTATCCCGATGGCTGGTAACTTCCTCCAGCAGGAAAACTGCATTCTCACAGGCGCTGTAGAAGCAGTTATCGTTGATATTCAGTGTATCTTCCCGGCACTTGGACCGCTCTCTCAGTGCTTCCACACAAAATTCATCACAACAAGCGAAATCGCTCGTATCCCGTACGCTACACACATCCCGTTCAGCGTAGAAACAGCTGGTGCTAACGCAAAAGCTATCGTTAGAGAAGCTGTTGAAAACTTCAAGAACAGAGATGCTGAATCAGTATACATTCCGGATATGAAGAGAAAAGCAACAGTTGGGTACTCTTGCGAAGCTATCATCAAACAGCTCGACACAGTATGTAACTCATTCGTTGACGAACTCGGTACATATCAGCCGCTCGTAGACTGCATCACATCAGGCGTTATCCGTGGTGCTGTAGCTGTTGTAGGCTGCAACAACCCGAAGATCAGAACAGACTTCGGTCACATCGAACTTATGAAGAAAATGCTCAAGAACGACTGTGTAATCGTACTTTCAGGTTGTTCTGCACAGGCAGCTGCTAAAGCTGGTCTTATGAGCAAAGAAGCTAAAGACATCTGTGGCGCTGGTATGAAGAGAGTTTGCGAACTCGCAGACATTCCGCCGGTACTCCACATGGGTTCTTGCGTAGACATCAGCCGTATGATGAGACTCGTTTGCGACGTAGCAACACAGTGGGGCGTTGACGTTCCGCAGATGCCGGTTGTAGGCTGTGCTCCGGAATGGATGTCAGAAAAAGCTGTTTCTATCGGTAACTACGTAGTAGCTACAGGTATCGACACATTCCTCGGCGTTGTTCCTTATGTTGGCGGTTCAGACATCGTTTCTAACTTCCTCCAGGACGGCATCAAAGAATGGGTAGGCGCAAGCTTCACATTCGAAACAGATATGGATAAGCTTGGCGACCTCATGCTCGAAAATATCGAAGCTAAGAGACTTGCTTTAGGCATCTAATCTAAATATACCAATTAGAAAAGAGGATTTGATCTTATGAAAATTGCCGTATCAGGTAAAGGCGGTGTAGGTAAAACTACTTTCTCTGCCGTTCTGGCAAGACTTTATGCAGAAGAAGGAAAGAGTGTTCTCGCAGTAGACGCCGATCCGGATGCAAACCTTGGTCTTGCGCTTGGGTTCACACCCGACGAAGTTGCTGAAATAGTTCCTATCTCGGAAATGAAGCAGCTGGCAGCCGAAAGAACAGGTTCTAGTGCTGACAACTTCGGTAAATTCTTTAAAATTAATCCGAGAGTAGACGATATTCCGGATAAATATTCCAAGAAGGTAAACGGAGTTAAGCTCCTCACGCTGGGTACAGTTGATACAGGCGGAAGCGGATGTGTTTGTCCCGAACACGTTATCCTGAAGAGAATTATTTCTCACCTTGTTCTCCACAGTGACGATGTTGTCATTATGGATATGGAAGCAGGAATCGAACATCTTGCAAGAGGTACAGCAGACAGTGTTGATGCGTTCATCGTTGTCATCGAACCGGGCGCAAGAAGTATTCAGACTTACAAAAAGGTAAAGCAGCTTGCTATGGATCTTGGTGTAACTGAAGTAAAGGTTGTTGCAAACAAGGTAAGAGACGAACAGGACGAAAAGTTCATTATGGATAATATCGGTGAAGACCTGTTGGGATTCGTTCATTACAACCAGGAAGTAATCGATGCGGACAGACAGGGAAAATCCCCGTTTGATTTCAGCGACAAGGCTATTGAAGAGATCAAAGCCATAAAGCAGAAGATTGACAATAAATTGGCCAAATAAGCCAACATAAACAAAAAAAATTACGAGGTAAAAATAGATGACACTTTTTGAAAGAGTTTTTAACGGTTCTGACGATATGTTCAACATGGCAGTCAAAGCCGTTGATGAAGCTATCGCTAAATACGGTGAAGATAAAGCAGTATCATTGCCGAACACAGCATACGGCATTCCGTGCCTCTATGCTTTCACAGCTAAAAAATACGATACACTCGGCGCTATCAAAAACGAAGCTCTTCCTGCAATCCAGGAAATGATGGTTAAAGAAAACAGACTCCATCACGTATTCACATCAGGTATCGCTACAGCACTCTCAGCTGAAGTTCTCGAAACAATGAAATACGTTATGAACGACGGCAACAAACCGTACGATGACAAGTATCATGGACATATGTCAGATGCTGAAATTCGTGAACTCGGTGTACCGCTCGTAACAGACGACATCCCGGGCGTTGCAGTTCTTATCGGACCGGCTCCGTCAAAAGAAATCGCAGCTGACCTCATCAAAGGTTACCAGGCAAAAGGTATCATGGTATTCATGACTGGCGGAATCATTGATCAGGCTATCGAAGCTAACGTAAACATGGGCTTCAAGATCCGTGTCGTTCCTTGCGGACCGGAACTCGAATCAGTAATCCACGTTGTATCAGTAGCTATCCGTGCTGCTCTCATCTTCGGTGCTATCCAGCCCGGCGACTATGACGGCATCCTCGCTTACACAAAAGACAGAGTTAAAGCTTTCGTTAACGCATTTGCTCCGCTTTCTGACAGAACAGTTGGTTGTGGTGCTGGCGCTATCGCTCTTGGTTTCCCGGTTATCACAGATGACAAAGAAAACACATGGAGCGTTCCGAAATCACTCATCATTTATGATGGATATGAAAACTACATCCCGGCTTCAATCGAAGCAAGAGGAATCAAACTCAAAATTACAGACATCGATGTACCCATCGCTGTTGCACCGGCATTCGAAGGCGAAATCATCCGTCGTGGCGACATGCAGATCGAAGCTAACGGTTCAAGAATGGATGCTTTCGAACTCGTAAGAACACTCGATGCATCAGAAGTTGAAGATCACAAGATCACACTCATTGGTAAAGACCTCGATGAATTCGAAGTAGGTTCAAGAATTAACCTCGCTTACGTTGTTGACATCGCTGGTAAAGCAATGCAGCCGGACTTCGAATCAGTAATCGAAAGAAAGATCCACGCTTACATCAACCAGTGCGAAGGTATCATGCACACAGGTCAGAGAGACATGATCACAATCCGTGTTTCTAAGGCTGCTTTCGAAGCTGGCTGGAGAGCTAAACACTTCGGCGAACTTCTCTGGGCTCTTATCAAGAACGAATTCGAAAAAGTTTGCGATAAATGTCAGGTAACAATCTACACAGATCCTGAAGAAACAGCTAGACTCAGACATGAACTCGCTGCTGCTACATATGAAAAGAGAGACGAAAGACTTGGTTCACTCACAGACGAATCAGTTGACGTATTCTACACATGCACAATGTGCCAGTCATTCTCACCGTCACACGTTTGTATCGTAACTCCGGAAAGACTCGGTCTCTGCGGTGCTGTATCTTGGCTCGATGCTAAAGCTACAAAAGAACTCAATCCGGAAGGTCCGTGCCAGATCGTTACTAAAGATGGTCCGCGCGATGAAAGACTTGGTAGATGGGACGGCGTTGACGCAGCTGTTAACCAGTACTCAAGAGGTGCTGTAGAAAAAGTAACTCTCTACTCAATCATGGAAGACCCGATGACATCTTGCGGATGCTTCGAATGTATCTGCGGTATCGAACCGATGTCAAACGGCGTAGTTATCGTTAACCGTGAATTCACAGGTTACTCACCGATCGGTATGACATTCGGTGACCTCGCATCTATGACAGGTGGTGGTGTTCAGACACCGGGCTTCATGGGACATGGTAAAAACTTCATTCCTTCTAAGAAGTTCATGGCAGCTGAAGGCGGCGTAGAACGTATCGTTTGGATGCCGAAAGCTCTCAAAGAAGAAGTTGCTGAAAAACTCAACGCAACAGCTAAAGAACTCTACGGAATCGACAACTTCTGCGACATGATCGCTGACGAAGAAACAGCAGCTGACGAAGAAGCATTGATGGCATTCCTTACAGAAAAAGGTCACCCGGCACTCGGTATGGACCCGATGATGTAATCAGTAGATTCGAATATATAATGTGAATATTTTGCTCAGACACAAGGGGGACTCTTCGAGTCCCTCTGTTTTTATTGTATGATTTTCTGTAACAAATAAAAAAACAGAGTACTTATGTACTCTGTTTTGTGGTTACTGAATTTTGTCCATTGTTTCTTTCATGGAATCTGTTTCTTTTTTTGCTCTTTTGTAGTATTCCTGTACTTCTTTTTTAAGTTTATCGTTTGACTTTCCGAGTATTATATTCATTTTTTCGGACGAATTTGTCACATCGTAAACGAATTGGACATGTTCTGCGCACTGTTCGTATTTTGTGTTAAACATTTTCTTTGCTTTTCCATAGGGAGAATCGGCTGATTCTTCTATGTCGGAAGTATCAACTAACTTAGAACCAGCAAATACAAATGCAATAATACCGAGGATAACTTTCATAAAGCCTGCCCTATCGAAGAAATATCCAAGAACCCAGAAACCTATACCGAATCCTGCGGCTCCGCTGATTATTCCGCCTACACCGCTTACGATGAGGCCGCCGATAGCTCCAAGAATTACAAACGCCGCATGGAGCTTGGACATAGCGTCTTCCGTCCACAAAAATGCAGCTTTGTCGGAGAAAATCGCAAATGCTGCCAGGAGCACTGTTGCAACAGCAATTGTGATATCGAGTGCCCTGTTTTGTTTCGGTTCTTTGTGTTTGTCAATAACATGTTTGCTTTCTTTGAGGTCTTCGATATTTTTGCCGAGAACTCCGAGAAAAGTTTTTCTCTTGTTTGCCTGAGAATATATGTCGAGCAACTTGTCGTAGGGGACTTTTTCCGGGGAAGTATTCTTATCTGTGCAGATCATCAGTTTTTCAAAACGGTTGACTGCATAGTTGTCATTCAGGATGCCCAGACGGAACATCTTTCCTATAGTTGCGGAGAGTTTCTGTTTATTTCTATCAGAGCCGTTTTTCATTTCGCTGATCAGTTCCGCAAATGTCATACTTTCATATTTCTTTATATCCGCAAGATCATCTTCTTTCGGAGTTTCTTTTGGTTCAGACACACTTTTTTTATTTTCCTGAACGTATGAAGATGTTGTTTCAGCAGGTTTTGCTGTCGGTTCCGTTGCTGAATATGACTTATATCCTGTGTCGGACCTGTATTTACAGAAATCCACATCAACTTTTGTATCCTGTTTTATACCACGGACCATAGAATAGAATTCACGGAACCAGTCAGGCTGTGCAAAGTATGTAGTTCCATATTCTTCTTCAAGTTTTTCATCAAGAACAGTGTAATATTCTTCGTTGCGGGCATATGCTTCGTATGCATCTGCAGGTGAGTATCCGTACTCTTCCTTTATAAGCTCATCGTTGAGTCCGGAGCGTGACAGTTCATGGATTTCTTTGCACATCTGGCAAGCTACCATAAAGTTTTTCAGTGGTTTACTTGCTACATCATAGATATCATACAGACTGTTTGACGGATCATAAATACTTTTATCAATTCCATTAAGTGCATATTCATTAAGGTACGGAGTGTACAGGAGCATATAATGGTATAGTTCATCAAGTGCTTTTGTCGCAGGGAAGGCAGTAGCTGTATATATGCCTGTAATGAATACTTTTTCCCAGTCGTTGATCTGTTCAGATACAGTGAGTCCTCTGTAGCGGTATTTGCCTTGGGTTATATAGGTACTTCCACCCTCTGAGATAGCGCTGAGTATCTTATATGAAACAGTATTTTTATCTTTTTTATGGATATTTACAAGTGATGCTACCTCATTATTTGTGAATCCGAGGAACATTGTAATCCCGGCATCTTCGTCATATTCATCTGTGATCAGATACAGCTTCGCAGAAATTTTAAGGATAGCATCAATAATTCCCTCGTAATAACAAAGTACACAGCATGTATCCTTATAAAATGAACTTTGCCTCCATATGCGAAGCCTTTCCTTTTCCTGAGCTTCTTTCTCGTCTTCTCTTTTTGCTTCTTCAACACTACGTACCCTTATTGTAGGTTTCATGCTTTCATTTTCGAGATCAATACCTTTGTATTCGTTCATGACATCGGTAAGAGCCTCCGCCAGACGTAAAAGATGGGTATGCATCCTTCTGAAATCCCGGAGCATGGATTTGACCTGTGTTTTGTCTATGCCTGAATCACGCATGCTCTGAAGAGTCGGTTCATCTATGCTGATCATTGAAGAAATAAAAATGTATTCCTTGATGTACAGATCCCAGAAGCCGCCTATATCATAGCAGGAATACTTTCCGTTTGATTCGGTTATGTATCCCATATTTTTAAGATATTCTGCGAAAAGAGCCATTGTCTGCTGTGCATCTTCTTTGCGTGATTCATCTGAAGTATGCAGGCATATGAGCTTCTCAAAGACATCTGCTATAAGGTTCTGCTGACCTTTTTCTGTACAGATGCCGATGAGTGCTGCACCTCCTGTAAGCAAAGTCTGCTCCAGCATATCGTCGGAATCGTTGTCGATACGATCATACATATCATATACATTTATATCAAGGACTGCCTTCACGGCTTCTTCGATTAATTTTGTGTTGTCTTCTGACATATAATTCCCCTTTATTTATATTAAAAGTTAAATCTATAAAAGATTATACTCGGTACAGGCAGATTTTTCAATTACTTTATCCCGATGCAGATACATAAAAAAAGACACCTTTTTGAGGTGTCTTTATGCGTATATACGCAGTTATTACATAATTTCATCCATGCCGAGTGCCGGATGGTTTACGCTTGTAAGGAAGTTGAGAACGCCTTCTGAATCTGTAGCGATTGTTTCGTCGCAGATCATATCTGTGAAGTTTTCAACGCCAAACATTTCTTTTGCTGTGATGTCGAGTTTTGCTCTTACGTCTTCTTTGAGTTCTTTCGGCATCCATACGATACGTTCGATTCCGCCTTCAGCGCTCATGAATTTCTTTGACGGGATGAAGTTTCTTCCGTGTCCCATGAAGCCCGGAGTCTGAACGCCGCCGCCTGTCATAGAAGCGAGTTCGCCGAATGTCATACCTGTCGGTGTGATACCTGCATATTCTCTGTTGCAGATAACAACGCCCTTAGCTTCAGGCATAATGCCGCAGATACATTCGAAGCATCCGCAGGATGTCATCGGGTTTTCAAGGATAGAGTAGAGTGAAACGTGTTCGAGAGCACCGTGTGTTGCTTCGTGAACAACTCTGTCAACTTCTTCGTACTGACCTGTTCTTTCGTCGATAAGGCCGAGTTTCGGAATCGGCTGGCACGGACCTGCCGGCTGAAGTTCTTTTGTAGCCTTAGCATCGAGCCATGAAACAGCACCACAAAGACCGAGTCTTTCCGGTGTGACTACGCAGCAGTGTGACGGAGCAAATGACTGGCAGAGAATGCATGTGTAGAATGTGTCTACTGATTCGTCTGTCATTGTGTTAAGTCTTTCGTCACGTGCATCGTATGTGGGAAGGGCGAGTGTATCCATCATTTCGTTTACTTTTTCCAGGTCTGTTACCATTGTGATCTGGCATTTGTCAACAACTGTATCGAATTCGTCCATGATCATATGATAGAGAACTTCACCGAAGTGCTGGAGTCTGAGACCTGCATTGAATGCATCTTTTGTGATACGGATACGGAAGATATTTCTCTGTCCTGTGTGCATAACGCCGTCCATGTAGTTGTACCAGTTGTGGAATTTTCTTTCGAGAACCGGTTCAAAGTCTTTCTGCATCTTAGCACCATATACTTCTACGAGTACACCGAGGGGAAGTGTGAGCGGATCATCGCAGTCGATGTCCGGACCGATGAGAGTGATCTTGTGATCTTCTACTTCATCTTCGTTTCTCATAAGAAGAAGTTCGCATGTGGGAACTTTTTCACCGTTGAATTCAGCGTGCATGTTAGCTCTTCTTACGATTTCGCCTTCGAATGCTGCCGCAAATCCTACAGGGATCGGAAGTTCTTTGCTCTTTATTTTGATACCTCTGAGAGCGAGGGATTTTTCAACTGTTTTTGTGTGGTCGAGTTCTGTTTCGAGAGCGCCGGGTACCTGATTTTCAGCGAGATCTACGTCTACGATTACAGGGAAGCCGAGAGCGATTGCGCCTGCGCCTGCAGAAACAACTACTTCGTTAAGTGCACCGAATGTGTTTACGAATGCGGGAACTCTTTCTTTTGTATATGTGAGGAGTGCATTGAGGTTGCCCGGTTCGATACCACCGAAGATAAGTGCAGCACGAACTGCTACAGTTACAACGTGGATAACGCTTGTTACGTCATGTCCGAGGGGTACAACACGGTATTCAAGGCCTGCTTTTACACCGTTTTCAAGGCACTGTTCGATTACGTTGCCAATAAGGAATGTGAGGATACCTTTGCTCTGATAGTTTTTGACTACTTCAGCTACATCAGCTGCGTTTTCAGCTTCGCCGAGAACTACAGCAACGCCGGGGATGTCGCCTGTTACAAGGGGTACACCGAGTGAACGGATGATGGGGTCTCCTACAAAACCGATTCCGCTTTCGTTTTCATACGGATTTTCGCTTTCAACATATTTGAGAGCTTCGATGATTTCAGCACCTACAGCTGTTGCGAGACCTGCATTGAGGGCTGCACCGAGGTCTTCTTCGTTTGTAACGAGAGATTTCATAACGCCTACACAAGCGGGAAGGTCCCCGAGTCTTGTTACTTTTACGCCTGTTGCTGCATAGATTGTCGGAAGGAAGTATGCTGTATCCGGCATAGCAACCTTTTTATCTTCACCATGCTTTGCGATAGCATCGTTTACTGCGCCTTCTGTAAGGCCGATAACAGCATTGCTGCCGCCATAGATAAGGTCTGTTAAAACACTCATTGTATTAATTGCCTCCAAGATAAATTATTTTCCATACTTGTCAGTATAACATAAAAAAAGAATATATGAAAATACTTTTTTATAAAAAATGGCTTTTTTATATGATTTTTACCCATATTTACGGGTATATTACAGGCCGTATGTATATTCTTCCCATGACATGCAGATTTTATCGTCAACAGTAAGCAATTTTGTGCGGAGTATATACGAACAGGAGCTTTTTTATAAGATAAACAAACATTATTTGACTTGCGTGCAGTATTTTTGTATAATAAAACAGACTAAATGCAGAGGTTTGAATATGAATAAAAAGTTAACGATTTTACTTTTGATAATACTTACGATACTTAATATATTCCCGTCAGGGGCACTGGCTGCAAGTACATATACTCTTGCAACGGCAGATGTTAATAAGAATCTGAATGACAGCGGGTGCTATAAAACTGTAAAGACATATACTTCTTTTACAAGTGCGTACAGTGCGCTGAATTCTTCAGCTGATAAGCATGCTGTTGTTCTGAAGGACGGCAAGCTTATTGCTATGAAATCCGGAATGATAATAACAAAGGAAACAAGTGGAGGTCTTTTTCACTTTACCAATCTTTTCGGAAACGGATATACACCGTATACAAATACAAAGCAGGTAGGGTACTATCTCGGCAACAAGAGCGAATCGGAGATTATGCTTGAAATATCCGGATTTGAAGGAACAACAAAACTCAGAGACGTGATACTGGTCCCTGCAGCATTCTGCTATCCGTATAATAAAGCAGGTTCCGGAAACCGTTATGAATTTGATTATTACACAAAGAATTCTTCAGGGGATCTTGTGCATTATATAAGTTCCTATTCTTCCTCCAACGGGGGATACACCACTTTTGCATCGATTACTGTTGATAAAGCTCCTGCTTTTATGAAAAAGGGAGTGCGCTATTATTCAACTGACGGATATGTATATTATGAAGATCCCATTGATGCCGCTATGGAAAAGAACGAGGTGGGAAGACACTGTATATATTATAAAAATCTTTCTTACAGAAGTGTTACATCGTATACGGCTGCAAAGCTTGATTCTTACACGAAATATAAGACAGGCGGTGACAGCGCTTATTCGGGATACGGATATGCGTTTATAAAAGGGCAAAAGACATACGGTGTAAATGCGGCAATGGAAATGGCATTTGCAAACCACGAAAGCGCATATGGTGAAAGCGGATATGCAACGAACAGATATAATTTCTTCGGAGTAGGTGCGGTGGATTCAAATCCTGATGGTGCATATGAATACACAAGCCCCGAAGATGGTATCATTCAGCATATGAAATACTATATGAACAGGTATTTTTTCGATGCTTATGCGTATGTAGATAGTTCCAGGGGAACGGCATATTATGATGTTCCGGACAAGTCAAAGGGGTATATATCAGATTATACCGGGGATTCAAGATATTTCGGTACAAATCCCGGAAACAAAAATGCAGGCGTAAATACAAGATATGCTTCGGATCCGTTCCACGGTGAAAAGGTATCCGCACATATGTATGCTATTGACAAGTATCTGGGCCTGAAAGATTATGGCAAATATTCTATCGGTATGACAAAATCTGCCACATATGCTTATGCAAAACCAAGCACATCTTCGTGGAAAGTTTATAAATATTCATGCAGAGACAGAAACCGTAAAAGCGGAACAGTGAGCAAAGATCCTGTGGGAATGATGGTTACTATCGTCGGTGAGGAAGGCAGTTTCTATAAAGTACTTTCTGAAATGCCTATGGACAAAAACGGCCTTGCGTGTTATGCGTGGAACTATGATCACGATCTTTCATATGTATATGTTAAGAAGTCTGATATTGATCTGATATACGACTGCGGAAATCTTGCAAATGAAGCTGCAATGAAGAATATCAGTGTCACAGGATATGATATTGGCTTTAAAGAAGATGTTTACGAGTATTTCCTTACGGTGGACAACTCCGTGACAGATGTTGAAGTCAAGGCAACGGCAAAGTATCCGGACAATACAGTTACTGTAGAAAACAAGTCCCTGACCGCAGGAAAATTTACGCAGATTGTTGTGAAAGTAAAGAACAGCACTTCCGATGAAAAGATATATACCGTAAATGTATACAGAAACGAAGCCGTATCACATAAGAATTTGGCTGTTACTCTGAAATCAATATCTGCAAGCAGAGGCACATTTACATATTCGTTTGATCCGAAGGTTGATAATTACACCCTCTATACAGACAGTTTATCTTCTGACGTGACGTTTACATGCACACCTACGGACAAAACTTCAAAAACAGAGGTTCTCGGGGGTAGTCTTGAAGGGGGGCAGAGGCTCTATACTATTGTTGTGACTTCTGCTAAAGGCGATGTGAGTTATTACAGAATAAGGGTGATCTCTCCGTATTGATAATTTTTACACAGCACTAAAAAAAAGAGGGCAGAAATGCTCTCTTTATGTTTATTTTACCCTTCCGACAATGCCAAAGCTTCCCGGTCCGCTGTGGCAGGTGATAACACAGCCGATATTCATCCATGTGAAATTCTTTACTCCAAGGTTGAGTAGTGTTTCTTCGGCTTTTTTCTGTGTTTCCGGTTCCAGTCCCTGCACACGGATAAGATAAATATGTTCTGTTGAGATGTTATTGTTTTTTATGAAATCTTCAATGAGTTTAGGAACTATTTTATTCATTGCACCACGGTATTTCTTCTTTGCAACGAGTTTACCGTCAACGATTTCTATGCATGGATGAAGATGAAGAAGATTGCCCGCAATAGCAACTGCATTACTCACTCTTCCGCCTGCCCTGAGATAGTCGAGGTTTTCCGTAACAAATGCCATTTTGGTGTTTTCAGAAATAGTTTGTGCGGCTTTTAACGCCTCATCAATGCTCATCTGAGGGTTTTCATCGATCAGTTTTGCCATTTCGAGAACGACAGAGCCCTGTCCTACAGAAACGTGCTTTGTATCAAAACTTTTAATGTTTTCTTTTCCCTCTGCGGCAACTATTGCACTCTGGTATGAACAGGTCGTAACTGCTGAATACGCAAGGTGGAGTATAGGGCTATCCGGATGAGCTTCCCTGATTTTTTCGAATACAACTTCAAAGTCCCCCGGTGAACTGCCGCTTGTTGTGGGCACTTTACCTGTTCTGTTGTAATATTCACATATATCTTCCGGAGGAAATGCTCCGTCATCGAGGGTAGTATTATTCATTGATACATGCATAGGTACAAGGTATATGCCGTGTTTTTCCGCAAGTTCGGCGGAAATATCGGAGCCTGTTTCGGCAACAAGTATTATTTTATTGTCCATATATCAGATCCTTTCATAGAATAAATTTCATTGATTTGCACCATAAGATTTATTAAAGCTTATTATAAGGTTTGATGAATTCTATTCGCCCAAGATTATCATAAAATGCACTATTAGTCAATATATTTTAACCATTTTTTATGCGGATTAGTCAACACCGTTTTTGTTTATCTGTGTCAGAGTTCATTTGTTTCCAAATACTGCTTGACATTATGAATATGTGGCAGTATAATTAAAACAACATAAGGATTCGGTGGTTCGACCTGTATTATACGGGTGTGAGCTTGACAAGGGAACGGGGTGTAAGTCCCCACGCTACCGGCGCTGTAAGTATTGAGGGTATATGTCGTTGATATTCAGCCATTGGAGAAATTCTGAGAAGGCAGACATATATTCGTTTTAGATACAAGTCAGAAGACCTCTCCGGATTGTAAATTTCCAGGTTGTGTCCCGAGTATTGGACATACAGGTATTATTATGCACAGAAAAACGGCTGTGGTGTATATCACCACAGCTTTTTATATTTCTGTAGTAAAAATTGAGAAGTTCAGGAAGGTGTGTTATGGAAGCTTCAAGAAATGAGCTTACGAAGGCTGAAACGAAGTTGATTCAGCTTATACGCTCTCTCGGATACGGGGAAATCAGAGTGATCGTCAAAGACAATGCTCCGATACGGATCGAGGAGATTCGCAAAAGTATCCAGCTGACGAGCGAGAATTAATTTGTCATTATTATTAAAATCCATATCTGCATGAACTGACGGAAGAACCGAAGTTCGGAAGATAGGGCTTTTTGTCCTGTCTGCCGGGCTTTTCTTTTTTATAAAGAAGCTTGGCGTAACTTTCTTTCCGCCGACAGGCGATTATCATAATTTATATTTTTAAGAAAAGGAGCGAATTTATGCAAACAAGTTTCAGAAAAATACGTTCGGAATCAAAACGTATAATTGCTATGTTGCTTGCTATGGCAATGGTATTCTCAGCAGTACCCACAGGGGTATTGGCAGAAGATACTCCGTTCTCTGCAATTTCAACAAGTGACGGAAATACTGTTGAGGTTATCCGGGAGGATTCAGTAAGTTATTCAAACTCCTGGGGTAGCTCATATGATGATATCCCGCATTACCTTGTACAGATTCCGGAAGGAACGGAGGCTGTTAAGGTTACATATCCCGCAGATATAAGTCTTCAGTTAGGAGAAGATTATACAACCAAAAAACCGTATGCCTATGGGTATTATGCGGATACTTCAATGTGGAGCGGAGATGGCGCGCAGTTTGAGTATGTTAAGAATGCGGATGAAACTGTTACCGTAACAATCCCGATGGAATACATTTCAACAGACTGGGATGGTACAGTAACAGAACTAAACCTTCTTGACGGTTACGCAGTTGCTGTGGAATATGACGCATCAGCAGCCAATGCCCCGGTAAACTTCTTCACATTTGAATACGTGACGGCTACAGAAGAACCGGAAGTTCCTGTTGTTCCGGATGTGCCGCAGGCACCGGAAAAGATCCATACAAAAGTTATGGCAAACGGAGAAGAACTTTCTGCTGAAGATGTTGTTTATCAGACATCTGTTGATTTCACAAGCAGAGGTGGCATGGAATTTGAAGCTGTTCCGTATTACAACGTAAACGTGCCTCAGGGAACAGAAAAAGTCATCGTAACATATGACGGAAATGACTATGCGTCAGGTCTCTGGACCTCTGATGGAAAAGAGCTGAAGCTTGATACTGTTACAAGTGCAACGATCAACGGATATTCCGCAGAAGTAACAGTTTCTGCTGACGGAACAGTTGAAGCCTCAAATGCGGGAGGACCGGCTCTTCAGGCAACGGGAGACAATGATACATATACTGACGTTCAGTTCCTTGTAGAAAATTATGCTCTTGCGGAAGGTGAAGACGGAACAAAGACAGGAAACATCGTAAGTGTTCAAACCGGACCGGATGCTGAAAAGTCATATGCACCGGTAGAATTCTTCTCATTCACATATACGGATGAAGTAATCTTGCCTGAAGGCTGCATTGAAGTTTCCGCAGATGCACCGGAAGAAATCGAAGTCAGCGCAGGCGGCCTTTATAAGCTTGCACTCGGTGCTGTATTCAATGACAGCAAGCACGAGATTACAGGTTATGAGTACGAAATCGCTGAAGAAGGCTACAGTGAAACACATACAAAAATCGATGAAAACGGAATCTTTAATTTCTGCGCACCGAAGGAGGGCGATGTATTCAACATCACACTTACTGCAGAATGTGCCGGAGGAGAAAAGATTTCGCACAATATCAAAGCAACCATAACAAAGGCTAACGAAGGTATTGATGCACAGTACGGTTATGATGAAACAGACAAATCTTCCGTTACTGTATATGTAACACTTTCAAACGATGGTGTTCCGATCATGGCGGCAGACGGTGAAACTGTTATGTCAAATCTCAAGGTAACTGTACCGTACTTTGATCTCGCTTCATATGGACTTGAGGACTATTATCGTTATGGAACAGAAAACGGACGTGGAGATTATGTAAACGAGAATCTGATACAGCGTCCCACAGGCCTGCATCTTTATATCTATCTTATTGAAAGATACTATATGGGACTTGCGGAAGAACAATGCTGCATCGGAACAAGCGGTGTACTTGAATATGTCAGTGAAAATGATGTTTTGTATATGGACGGTGAAGTTGCATACGAAAGTAATGGCCTGAAAGCTTTATATACATCAGGCGGAGCAAAGTCAATCTATATGGTTAACTTCTGGGGACATGATGAAAACCTTATGTATTACCGCAACCACTGTTATCCGTATATGGGTCCGGGCTGGGGCGCTACATCCGATTATATGCTTCTCTCTGACGGAGATACATGGGATGTTGGTATGTTCACAGACTGGGGATTCAATGTTAAAGGCGGCGGATTTGTAAGCTTCGATAAAGATGAGTACAAAGCAAAAGCCGGTGAAACCCTTAAAGTAGATTTATTCAAATGGGGCACATCAGAAACAGCCAAAGATTTTGAGGCTGTAAACGGCAGTGTAGGCCTCGGTGTTGCTCTTTATGATTCAGAGTGGGAAGTTGTTGTTGACGCAGAATGTGAATACACATCAGACGATGATAACGAAATTACAGTTACAATCCCCGAAGGACTGGAAAACGGCACATATTATATTATGGCAACGGATCCGGATGCAACTACAAAAGATGCAAAATTTGCTCCGGGCGTTTCAAGAATCGTTGTGGGTGAAGAACAAGTTGAAGCAGGAGACGGTGACGTAACCAGGATCCTTCTTGACAAATACGAAGCAACAATCGATACAACACAGAAACTTCAGCTCAGCGCAAGTGTTATTCCTGCGGAAGCAACGGATAAAACTGTCACATGGACATCTTCTGAGGAAAGTGTTGCAACAGTAGATGCAAACGGTCTTGTAACACCGTTGAAAGCAGGCGAAACAACAATTACAGTGACAGCTGTAAACGGAGTGAAAGCAAGCTGTGAAGTAACTGTAACACGCTATAACACAGCACCGACGCTCGCTGCGGGATTTGATACAACGCTCAAGATTAAAACCGGAGAAACTAAAGAGTTTGTTGTTGCGGATCTTTTCGAAGATGCACAGAATGATGAACTTGAATACAGTGTTGCAGTAAAAGAAGCGACATCAGTCGGAGGAAGCTGGGATACTTACAATTATGCAGTAATCAATGATGCGGACACAACTATCACTGACGGAAAATTCACATATGCGCCGACAGAAAAAGGCATCTATCAGGTAGTATTTACTGCTGATGACGGAATGGCAACTGCACAATATGCATTCCAGTTCACTGTTGTTGACGATGATTCAGGCAGGATTGAGCTTGCAGGCGGTGCAGTGGCAGATATTTACAATGTAGTTGTAGTTGATCACAGCGTCGAGTTTGTGGAAGATTGCACACTTCCATACAAAGGAACGCACGATACGTATGTTCATAACATTGTGCTTTCTAAAGATACTTTAGCCGGCGGCCCGAGCAAAATATTTGATTTGATACTTGACGAAGGTGTCGTATGGCAGCAGTACGACAACGGCTATAACTCTGCAGGAACTAACAACAATCAGAAGACAAGAGCAGACTTCGCCTTCTTTATCTATAACAAAACAGGTGAAGATGTGACAAAGTATGCACACTATTTTGTCTTCAAAACAGAATGTCAACAGCATACAAACAATGACGATGACCATATCTGCGATGTCTGCACGATGAAAGTAAGCGAATGTGCTGATGCAGACAACGACGGAGCATGTGATGTGTGCGGTAAATACATAGTAACAATCAACGTCGGCCCCTCTACCGCAAATGTAACTTTCTATTCAGGAAGCGATACAACAACAGCACTTACAACAGAGGTTAAAGACAATGGTGAAGTCGACGGATATCACCAGTACGTTCTCAATGTTGCGGAAGGCACATACACATACCGTGGTACAGATGGCGAAACAGATCTTGGCGGTATGACATTCAAGGTACCGTTAAGCGAAGAAATCATGTCTGACGGAACAGCATCAGGCGAAGGCCAGAGTATGACGCTCAGACAGGTTAATTACTACACAACAAACGCAAATATTACAAATGCCGGTGATTATACTCTTAACCTGATTCCGGCCGGCCTGCCGGATGTTGTAAACGGTGAGCAGTATATTGACGACAACAACAGAGTAGTAACACCTGTACTTGTTATGGCACGTGGAAACGCACTTGTTTATCAGCAGAGTGTTGCAATCAACGGTGAACTCGGAGAAACATACGCAGTTGCTCCGGTTTCCAACGTTACATTCACAGCAGGCAACGCTGTTCAGAACAAGACATTTTCATTGGCTGCTATTGTTCGTCATACCGTAACAGCTCCGGAAGGTGCAAAGGTTCAGGTATTCAATCAGATCAATAACTTTAATGTGGAAGAAATCACCACAAAAACAGTTTCCGAAGCTGATGAAAATGGCATAGTAACACATACATTCAAGACTTCAGGCGGAGGTAACCTTACATACCGTGTTTCAATGGACGGTAAGGTAACTCGTGCAGGTTATTTCGGTAATACTGCCGAAACGATCAATGTAACATTCGAAGAAAACGAAGATCCTAAGGCAACAGGACACAAGCTGGACAATGCAAATATTCAGAAACGTATGGAAGCCAGCACAATGCTCAATGTCAATGCTCAGAATAACCTGAGAATAGACAAAGACGAAACATTCCGTCTGAGAGGTTATCGTGGTGCATGGCAGATCATCAACTCCGACACAGCGAATATCATGATCGAGCCGGACTTCCACTATAACATTATTTCCGGTGAAGAGCATATCAAAGTAGATGTTGTTGATGATGTCTGCACAGGTAATGCTACAGGAAACTGGATGGATATCACAGGCGTTTCAGAAGGTACAGCAATCGTAGAGATCACATATGATGCGATTCAGATCGGCGGAAACGGTACTACTTACGATGGATTCTACGGCGCAACTGATCCGCAGAGAAAAGGCCTCGTTGTAATCCAGGTAGGTGAAGGCGAAAACACATTGAAGATGACTGCCGAAGGCAGCTCAAATGTATGGGATGTCGAATTTGATACTGTTTACTTTATGGATGAAACAGGCAGTATGACATTTACGGCAACTATGGGCGAAGATATTCCCGAAAAAGCAGAATTGTCCGTAGATAACGGCAAAACATGGTCTGACGTAACTTTCGCAGACGGCAAGTTCACAGCAGACGGTCTTGTGGGCGGAAACAACATTCTCCGCTTCACAAAGGGCGATGTAACTGAATATCAGATCGTACGTGCTGCAAAAGTTACAAGAACAGTTACAAACCTCAGCCGTGCAGAAGGTATTATTGCGGGAGATCAGATCAAGGTAGTTTACGAGGGTCTGTATACTCCTGTGTCAAAGATTTCCGGTATTTATAACCCGGGCTTCGGACAGGGGCATGCGATTACGTATAATGTGCCCGATGGATATACTGTATCCACTACAGGAGGTCAGTATGACTTTATCAGCACAAATTCATACACAATCACAATCCCCGAAACAGCAAATGGTGAAGTCAAATTAACAGGCGGATACATCGCATTTAACATTATGGGCGGTGAGCCGGGATTGCACCGAATGTTGACTGACGCAGGCTGCGGAGCAAATTTCAGCGCCGGCAATGCACAGCATACACGTTGCGTTCTTCCAGATATTGAATTTACAGTTACGGATATGCCTTATATTGATGTTACTGTAAAAGCAGATGTTGAAGGTACGACTATCGTTGTCAAAGACAGCACAGGTACAGAACTGAAAGCTGAAGACGGCGTATACAATCTGCCACTCGGTACATACAGCTATACAGCATCTCTTGACGGATACATCACAGAACGCAGTTCATTTGATGTTACTATGGCAGATGCGGCAAACAAGACAAAAACAGTTTCTGTAAAAATGCGTAAAGTAGAAGGCGCTGTATGGGACGGAAAAACAACGACAACACCGCAGAAAGACGCTAACGGTGTGTATCAGATCAGCACAGGTGGGGAACTTGCATGGTTCGCAACTAACCACAATAACGCAAATGCTGTTCTTACCGCAGATATTTCTCTCGGCGGATTTGACTGGACACCGATAGTAGCTTACAGCGGAACATTCGATGGTAACGGACACTGGGTAACAGATCTGTACATCAACTCCACAAGTAAGGGTCAAGGTCTCTTTGCTCAGCTTTCAAGTGATGGCATGATCAGCAATCTCGGTGTAAGAGGCCAGGTAACATCAACAGCCAATAACGCAGGCGGTATTGTAGGTACACTTAGGAATAATGCAACGGTTGAAGGTTGTATCAGTGATGTCACTGTGACAGGATCACAATATGTAGGCGGTATTGCCGGACAGCAGTATATGAGTTCCACAATCAGGAACTGCTATAACATTGGCGATGTTACAGCAACAAAGTCTAATGCCGGTGGTATTTCCGGAGGATACATTGTTGCGTCCCAGGCATTTACTATTAAAAACTGCTATAACCTCGGGGTTGTTACAGCACCGAAGAATTACGGAGCGCTGACCTACAGCACAAAAGCTGCAAACGGAGTTAACTCCTACTATATTGGCAGCAACGGTGATTCAAGTATCGGAACAGAAGTAACTGTTGAACAGCTTAAAGGTATGGCTGGAACTCTCGGCAAGGCATACGCAGCTGATAAAAACAACATCAACGGCGGATATCCGATCCTTACATGGCAGGTAGTTGAAGAACCGCAGATCAAATACGGTGATGTTAACGGAGACAATCAGATTGATACGAACGACGTAAGCGATATGCTCAAGTACATAAACGGAACAGGTGATGCTCCGTTTACTGAAGCACAGAGAGCAGCTGCTGATGTCAACGGAGATGATCAGGTTGATACGAATGACGTAAGTGTTGTTCTTCAGTACATAAACGGAAGCGTTGATAAACTCCCGTACGAAGGCTGAAAATAATACATTAGCAACAAATATTTAAATTATTAAGGGAAGGGTTTCCCTTCCCTTGGCAATAAAAAAAGAAAGAGGTATTCACGTGAAAGAAAAATTTAACTTGAAACGAGTTATGAGCTTTCTTCTCGCAGCTCTGCTTATTCTTGGATGTGTTCCGTCTGTTTTTGCAGACGATATGCCCAAAGTAACCCTTACGGCAGATAAGGACACAGTACTTAAAGGCGAAGAACTCACTCTCGAGCTTAAAATCGACAAGGACTGGACAGATGCATATATCTGGCAGTGGGAAATCGTTTTTGACAGCGATTATTTTGAAATTACAAGCGCTAAAAGAGGAGGTGTGTACAGCAAAGCCGGTGTAAACAAAAACTCTGTGTATGTATATGAATCACCGATGGATTCAGTATCTGTAACATCAGGCAGTACGACCGTTCTTCATACTGTCAAAGCAGGAACTCTTGCAACTGTAGTTCTCACAGCAAAACAGGATATTACAGCAGCAGAAACTGCAGTTTATGCGGATAAGATCAGCTCAAAAACAGGCATAGAATATGAAAATGAAGATGGTAACTTTGTTACAGATCCGGTAGACGTAGCTATTGTCAACGCAACAGGCAAAGAAAATCCCATCAAGGTGAATGTTCTTACAGAAGCTCCTGCAGAACCGGCTTACACAGTAACAATGCCGGAAGATAAAACAGTAAATGTCGGTGAAACAGTAAATGTTCCCGTAAAAGTAGGTTACACAACAGAAGACGAAACAAATTTCAATGCTTTTGATATGACATTCGCTTATGATGCAGCAGCACTTGAACTTACATCAACAGCAATCGAAGGCCTTACAGTAACAACAGGCGAAGGCACAGTAAGAGTTCAGGGCTACGGCGCAGACAAAGAATTCGGTGAAGCATTTGCACTCACATTCAAAGCAATTGCTGCAAAAGAATCTGAAATCAAAGTTACAACAGCAAAAGTAGATAATGCTGAAGGAGCTATCTCAACAAACGCACCGGACGCTGTACTTGTTGATGATGCTATGATAGTAAAGGCAGACGGTTACACGGTAGCACTTCCGGATGACTTCACAGGTGAAGCAACAGTAAACGCAGGTGAAGATTATACATTTGAAGCGAAAGATAAGAACTTTGATTACACTGTAACAGCAACAATGGGCGATAAAGAAGCTGCAGTCAAAGACAACGGTGACGGCACATTCACAATCGAAGATGTTGACGGAAATATCGTGATTACAGCAACAAAAGAAGGTAAGAAATACGATGTAACACTTGGCGCAGATATGACAGGTGAACTTAAAGCACAGTACGGCAAGGATTACACAGCTACACTTACAAAAGATGAGGATTACACATATGAAGTAGCCGTAAAAATCGGTGGTGAAAACTACACAGGATTTACGGTCGAAAACGATACATACACAATCCCCGGTGCAGATATTAAAGGTGCTATCGAATTTGTTGTAACAAAGACAGAAATTCCTGCTGAACAGTTTGAAGTAACATTCGCAGGTACAGGTGCAGGCGAAGCTGCAGGTGAAGCTACAGCAACGGAAGATGAAGATTACACATTCACAGTTACAAAAGCTGTCGGCTATAACTACACAGTAACAGCAACAATGGGCGGAGAAAATGCAGAAGTAAAAGACAACGGTGATGGTACATACACAATCAAGGCTGTAACAGGTGATCTCGTTATCACTGTTGAAAAGGAATCTGATCTTGCAGTTGAAGTAAGTGAATACGTAGAACTTGACGGCAAGACAATGTTCCTTGTAACAGCAACAGGCACACTTGAAGAAGGCAAAGTATTTGCATATGACACAAATGCAATGTACTACAGCGAAGAATATGAAGCTTATGCATATCTCGTAGTTGTTGAAGGCGAAGCTCTGACAGCCGAAGCTGCAAAAACAAACATTACAGCAGTTGAAGCAACAGCCGTAACACTGGCAGATAAGACTGACGTAAATATGTCAGGTCTTGTTGATATCAACGACGCACAGCTTACATACGATATGTACAACGGTGCATATGAAGATTTCGCAGTTGTATCTATGCAGAAATTCCTCAACGCTGATGTAAACAACGATAAAGCTATTGATGTTACAGACGCAACAGCTATCGTTGCTGCAATTCAGTAAAAATTA
Organism: Anaerofustis stercorihominis; assembly: GCA_015058295.1. GTDB lineage: Bacteria > Bacillota > Clostridia > Eubacteriales > Anaerofustaceae > SVCP01. The sequence goes on along the minus strand of SVCP01000006.1, from coordinate 13,310 downwards.
TTCTTTAATATGATAACCTTACCCACTTCCCCAATGGGGGAAGTGGGAAATTGGGCGTTTTCAGGCTTTACGGTTTTGTCCTGCAATCAGGGAATTTCCGTAAAGGCTGAATAAAAGAAAAGAGGTAAAAATATGAAAAAGATGATTTGTGCGGTACTGGCGGTGCTGCTTGTGTGTGTGCTGCCTGCAGGTGTTTTTGCATCGGACGAAAGGACATATGAAGTTGATGTCAGCGTGGAGATGAAAAACGAATATCAGGCAAGTCCGGGAGAAACCGTAACCGTCAGAATGTATCTGAACAGGACTGACTCAGACGAAAATGCGCCTATGTACGCAATGCAGAATGAGATCTGGTATGACGATGCATTTTTTGAGCTTGTGGAAGGCAGCCAGACGACATACAGTGGTGTTGAATTTAAAGATATGGCAAGAAGAACAGGAGGACGGGCAGTATATCTGAACTTTCTGTCGCTTAAAGGCGGTACAGACTGGCCGTCAGAAGTTCTTGTAGGAAGCTTTCAGCTGAAGGTTATCGGCACACAGGGGGCATCAGCTGTAATCAGTCAGAATCTGAAAATATCATCAAAAGACGGTATGTCCGGATATGAGATAGAAAACCTGTATGAAACAGATGCTTCAAAGGTAACAAAAGATGCGGTTGTCATCTTATCCGGTGGGTGTGTGATAAATTTCGATTCTTCGGGCGGAAGTGAAGTGCCTTCGCAGGTGGTTCAGTACGGTGAAAAAATCATAAAGCCGGAAGATCCTGTAAGAGAAGGATTATATTTTACAGGCTGGTATAAAGATCTGGACAAGACCGAAGCCTGGAATTTCCGCAAGGATGTAGTCAGATCAAATATGACACTTTATGCAGGCTGGTCTGAAACTCCGCCTGTACTCGGCGGAGGCGGTTCCGGAGGTGAAATCTTCATTTCGGCAGCCGCAGTGATACTGCTTATAGCTCTGGCTGCTCTGCGGAAGAAAAAAGTGAGCTTTGTATCAAACGGGGGAAGCGCTGTCAGATCTGTATTTGTGAAAAAAGGCAGTCCTGTTAATTGCCCTGAAGACCCGGGAAGGGAAAATTATATCTTCGAAGGATGGTATAAAGACAGCGAACTGACAACACAATGGAATTTCGGCAGTGACAAAGTAAACGAAAATATGACACTGTATGCAAAATGGAGAATTAAAAATTAATGAGAAGGTTCATTATGTCAAAAGGAGAATATAACAACAGAGGTAAATATATGAAAAAAATACTGAGTATGATACTTGTAATATGCATATTTGCGGGAAGTCTGCCTTTATCTGTATCGGCGGCAGATTCTTCGAGAAGCTATGCTTTTGATCTTACGGTAGAGGAGGATACATATTATAAAGCTCTTCCCGATGAAATCGTCACTGTGAAATTATACCTTCGCAGAACAGATGCTGATGACAGTGCTCTTATGTACGGTATGCAGAATGAGATTCTGTACGACGATACATTTTTCGAACTTGTTGATGGCAGTGTTCAGGTTGCTGACGGTATTGAGTGGACTGATATGGCAAGAAGAACAGGAGGCAGAGCCTTTTATCTTAATTTTGTAGGTATGGAAGGTGGCGAACTCTGGGAAAGTGATGAGTTTATCGGAAGTTTCGCCCTCAGAGTGATTAAAGACAAAGGAAGTTCAAAGCTCGTAAGTGAAAACTGCAAGGTGTCAACATATGACGGTTCGGATTCATTTGTTATTGACGGATCTGTACCGGGAATCAAAAAAGATGCTGTTGTAGAGATTACAACAAAATGCACAGTATCCTTTGACTCATGCGGAGGCAGTGCTGTTGAGCCTGCAGATGCGGAATATGGGACTACAGTTCCGAAACCGGCGGATCCTGTCAGAGAAGGCTATATTTTTACAGGCTGGTATACAAATATTTCAAAAACAGATGAATGGGATTTCGAAAACGATGTTGTTACAGAACATATGACACTTTATGCTGGCTGGAAAGCTTCTCCGGTTCCGGAAGATACAACTACAGATGTGAAATTTGACACGAACGGTGGCAGCAAAGTCAGAGGTATTGAAGTAACAAAAGGTGAAAAAATTCCAAAGCCGGCAGATCCGACTAAAAAAGGATATAAATTCACAGGCTGGTATACAGACAAAGAACTTACTCAACTCTGGGATTTTGAGAATGACGTTGCCCGTGATGATAAGATGACACTTTATGCCGGCTGGGAAAAGGATCCGCAGATTCCTGCAAGCCCGTCTACAGGGGACAGTGCTGATGCATTTGTTGCGGGAACATTGTTTGTTCTCTTTGCAGCTCTTATTACTGCAATTTCACGAAAAAGAAGATTAAACAAATAAAACAGAAACAGAACTACATTTATATATCTGACAGGAGATATATATAAAGGAGACCTTTATGATAAAACGGGACAGATTAATGGGGGGTGTCAGCATTTTCCTTGTTGCAATGCTTTTGCTTGGGGCATTTAGTGCTCTCGGTAAGGGCGGATATGATAAGCCTGACAGTCCTATATCTGAGTTGTCTGATGAGCTTATTGCTGAAAAGCTGAACGGAAAAGGAAATCTTGCCGGCACGTCAGATGGCGAAGACGTGGATTCTTCTTCGGAATCGGATACTCCGCCACCTGAAGAAGAAACACCTCCACCGGAAGAAGAAACCCCACCGAAGAAAGAAGAAACACCTCCTGAGGAAGAAACTCCGCCGGAAGAAGAAAATAAACAGGAAGAAGATCCGCAGACTCCTCCTGACAACGAAAATATCGAACCCGGAGATAACAACGGAAACGAAAATGATGATAATCAGACGGGTGGTAATGAAGACAGCGGGAACGATGGTGAAGGAGTTGCCGGAGAGGAAGGTGAAGGCGGAAATGATTCACCGCAGATAGCAACAGACCTGAGAAGTATGCAGATCACTCTTTCAGAACTGCCTGACGGAAAGCTTCAGTTTTATGCTTATGCTTTAGGTGAAGGTGATGATCTTTCTGTAAAAGTTGTTATTCAGAACAGTACGACATCACTGAACGGTATGCCGATTGAGTCTGCAGACGGAATAAATTATGAAGCACAGCTTGAATTCAACGCAGATAACTATATAACCATTTATCTCAGAGAAAACGGCGACAATATCAATTATGTAAAGTACAGAATACGATATGAAGCTGACAAAGCTGACGAAGATAATCCGACAGTAGGGGATTATCCTCCGACAATAGTTACAAATCTTGATGGATTTACGGGAGTTATGCAGACACAGGATTTTGTTTTCTGGGTATCCGCAAGAACACAGCCGGAAGGAGATGTCATTACATCAAATAATATTGAAGTATGGCTTAACGGAAAGCTTATTCCCAAGCAGACAGGAGATTCCCGTCCTGAATATGAGCTGCATTTTGAACCGCCCAATGTCGGTGATTATGCAGATTACAACGTAAAAGTAAGAGCCTGGGACAGAAAAGGAAATTCTACGTTCAAAGTATATAACTTCAGATATCATACGGTCAGTGAAGGCGATGCATTAGGAGAAGTTGATATTATTCTTGATGCGACAACTATCGGACTTGATATCATTGATGAAGCTACATACGAAATTGTGCAGGGGGATACTGCTGCGGGAGTAGTTATAAAATTCCTGGAAGAATACGGTTACGATGCTGTTTATGACGGTTCCGCATCAACAGGCTTTTATCTCAGAACAATATACAGAGGCGATGTTGCATACGGTGCTGAAATTCCGGATAAACTGTGGAATTGTATACTCCGTGACCAGATAACCCTTACCGGAAGATCCGACAGGGACTCCATAGGTGAACATGACTATACAATGGGTTCAGGCTGGATGTATTCCATCAACGGAGAAGTATATCCCGGAAGAGGACTTTCTGCATATCCCGTCAGTGGAGGGGACCGGATATATATCAGGTTCACCCTTGCATATGGAAAAGACATCGGCGGATTTGATGCAACGGGAGAAGGAAAAGGGAAACTCAGCAGTTATTGCGGAGTATGGATTAACGGAGGATATCAGCCGCTCAGACATGATTGGGATGAAGATGAGAGAGTTGAGCCGACCGAAACGGCAGACGGATACATTGAATATAAGTGCGTAAAATGTCATGAAACGAAGAAAGATGTTCTTCCTATGACAGGCACACCTGAACCGGACGATCCTGAGCCGGACGATCCTGAGCCGGACGATCCCGAGCCGGACGATCCTGAGCCGGACGATCCCGAGCCGGATAATCCTGAACCGGACGATCCCGAGCCGGACAATCCCGAGCCGGACAATCCCGAGCCGGACGATCCTGAGCCGGATAATCCCGAGCCGGACGATCCCGAGCCGGACGATCCTGAGCCGGACGATCCCGAGCCGGACAATCCCGAGCCGGACAATCCTGAGCCGGATAATCCTGAACCGGATAATCCCGGAGAATAATAACAAGGAGACTCGTTATGAAAAAAATATATTCAGGTATCTGCCTGATACTGATACTGTTGATGCTGAGTACGAATGTATTTGCAGCAGGTGTGGATATTGAATCTGTCATAGACGATGCCTGCAACGGACTTTCTTCAATGGCAGGCACAGGAGGAAGCCTCCTGGCAAAAGGGGATGAATTTCCTGCAGGAACATCGGCTTGTGACTGGACTGCGATCAGTTTTGCTCTTTGCGGAATGAAAGAAAATTACAAAAGCTACCTTGATGATCTGAAAGAGTACGTGGAAAAAAACTATGAAAGAAACGGTTGTCTGGACGAAATAAAATCCACAACATATCACCGCATAGCCCTTACTGCTACGGCGCTCGGTGCAGATGCAACTGATTTCGGCACGAAGCCTGACGGAACACCGGTGGATCTTATTGCGGAAGGTACATATAACTTCAGCGGAAGAGGTCTCGGTGCGCAGGGCCTGAACGGATATATATATGCCCTTATATGCCTTGATGCATATGATACGGTAATTCCGCAGGGTGCTCTTTATACGAGGGAAGATATTATTTCCGCAATTGTAAACGCACAGAGTGAAAACGGCGGCTTCGGACTTGCTGCAGGAGGCTCGGATGTTGACATTACAGCAATGGCACTTCAGGCACTTGCACCGTACAAAAATGAATATGCCGGTGTAATTGACAAAGCTCTTGGTTTTCTTGCGTCCCGCATGACAGATGAGTGCATGTTCGAAGCTTTCTCGGAAGCAAGCTGTGAAAGCAGTGCGCAGGTTATATGGGCGCTTTCGGCTCTCGGCATTGACCCCGAAGAAGATACAAGATTTAAAAGAGGCTCAAACAATATACTTTCGGCAATGACAAGATATATTCAGGCAGACGGAACATTTTCGCATCTGCTTGAAGATAACGCCGGAGATTATCTTGCAACATCACAGGCTTTGCTTGCTCTCATTTCATTACAGAAAATGAGAAACGGTGAAGGATGGATATTTGACTTTACAGATTATGAAGCGCCGGCATCAGCTTCTGCGGCGACAGTGCCGCTTATGCTTGTCGCTGTTGTGTGTATAGCTGCAGTAACATTGATTATCAAAGGAAAGAGGAAGAAAAATGGTTAGGTTGACTGATGAAATACAAAATGAAATAAATAAGGTCATTCTCGGCAAGGAAAAAGCCGTAAGAAAAGTGTTGATGGCGATCCTTGCACAGGGACACGTTCTTCTGGAGGACGTTCCGGGAACAGGAAAGACTACTCTTGCAAATGCGTTTGCAAAAACACTGGGACTTATGAACAAGCGTGTGCAGTTCACATCAGACACACTTCCGTCTGATATTATCGGTTTTTCTGTATTCGACAATGCTACCGGGGAACTTAAATACCAGAGTGGTGCTATTATGACCAATCTGCTTCTCGCAGACGAAATAAACCGTACTTCAAGTAAGACACAGTCAGCTCTTCTTGAAGCGATGGAAGAATATCAGGTAACCGTAGACGGTGTGACACATACTCTTCCGAGTCCGTTTGTGGTTCTTGCCACACAGAACCCTGTAGGTTCTGCCGGAACACAGCTTCTTCCTTCAGCACAGCTTGACCGTTTTCTTATAAAGATGTCTATCGGTTATCCCGACAGAGAAAACCAGATAGCACTTATGAAGGACAGACATCAGGGTAACCCACTTGATAACTGCCATGCAGTAACCGATGCCGAAGGCATTGAAGGCCTTATCAGAGAAGCGATGGCTGTTCATGTTGCTGAAGAAATATACGATTATATAACAGCTCTTGCTGAGGAATCGAGAAATAATGCTTATGTTGTTTTGGGTGTGAGCCCCAGAGGTGCGCTTGCATTATGTAAGGCGGCGAAGGCTGCTGCATATCTTGAAGGAAGAGATTATGTCATTCCCGGAGATGTGCAGGAAATATTCACTGATGTATGTGCGCATCGTATCGTTCTCAGTTCGAAAGCAAGACTGCATGAGTATACAGCGGAAAAGATCACATCTGAAATTTTACAGAAAGTAAAAGTTCCGGATACCAGGGAGTTCACAGTAAAATGAAAAGGGAACATTTCGGAGCAGTAGTTTCCTATGTTCTTCTGATGATCTTTGCCGTAATATTACAATTTTTGACATTTTCCCCGCAGGTATCGGGGGTGATATGCGCAATGGTATTTTTACCTCTTCTCAGCCTTTGCGCAAATTTATATGTGAGAAAACACATACATCTGATTTTCAGTATGCCTCCGATATCTGCGAAATACTCGGCTTGTGACGGCAGTCTGCAGTTCAGAAATGATTCTGTTCTGCCTGCCGCAAAGCTTTATTGTACCGTAAAGATCATCAACGATCTGACACTGGAAGAACACAGGGTTACATTTACCGCAGCTGCAGGCGCAGGAAAAACTTACGGGAAGGAGTTTTCTCTTGCAAGCAACTGTTGCGGAAGGTTATATGTATGCGTTGAATCGTTGAAGATAGCGGATTATTTCGGGCTGATACTGCTCAAGGTACCTGTGAATGCAGATGCAAGAGTTACGATTATTCCCGATTTATTTACATCTGATGTTACTGTCGGAAATCTTCCGGCTTCGGATGATGACGGCATCGCAGACAGAAAAGGTGATGACCGTTCGGAAGTATTCCAGCTCAGGGAATATCAGAAAGGGGACGATATCCGTCAGATCCACTGGAAACTTTCAGGAAAGCTTGACAAAATGATCATCAGGGAAGGCTCCCAGAACATAAGCAGATCTCTGCTGATATTCTGGGACAAAAGAACAGTTTGCCCCGCACAGGTTACAGATGCGCTTGCTGAAAGTGTCGCATCTGTGGCGCAGGGAATACTTGATTCGGGTGTTCAGTTTGATCTTTGCTGGACAGAAGGCTTTGAATGCGAGTATCGCAGGATAACGGATACAGATGCACTTCTGCAGAGTATTCCCGAGCTTGTCACTCGCAGAGGGAATGACGAATGTGCATTGCCGGATTTTTCGGGATACGGCAGAGTTCTGTATTTTACCAATGATATGCCCGATAAGAACACAGAGGACAAAATATTTTATTTTGTCTGCACCGATGTGAAGACAGAGGACTATGCTCTTGTTACATTCACACCTGACGGATACAAAGAACAACTGGAAAGATTGGAGATATAGCTTATGGGAGAAAAAAATGCAGGCCTTAGCTTTATAACAAAAGATACGTATGCTCAAAGCTGCAAAATGACTCCGATAGGATTTTTTATATGTGCTGTGATGAGCATAGCGTTGTCTCTTATTTTCAGCGGCAGGTTTGCGTCTGTACATCTTGAGTTTTGGTTGCTTGCGTGTATTTCGGCAATTATTTTTGCTGTTGTATATGCGGCGGATCGTTTCGGGGCAGAAAAATATGTTCCGTGGATCACCGTTATAGCCGCTGCAGTATTTACTCTTGTATTCAGGAAGAATGTGCTTGCAGGCTTCGGTGCCATAGCCAACGATGTTCTGTCTGAAGTGAGCATTCTTACAGGCAGGATTTGTCTTGATTATGCAGTTGCGGATACCGAGAAGGTACTCTGGGCTATGATCCCGCTGCTTACTGTGCTGATAACATTTATTTACAAAAGTATATCAAAAGGAAAACCTGTTTATTCTCTGGGCATTGCACTTATTGTATACTGTGCAGTTGCCACAGGGTTATATCCCATGGGGATTGATATCGGTTTGTTGTTTTTCGGTGTTGCTCTGTGTGCGGTTTTGCGTACAGGCCTGATCGGAAGTGTTAACGAAGGCTTTTCCGGGAAGGGATATTATATTATCATTCTCGCAATGTGCTTCCTCTTGTTTATGGGAACTGCATATTTTATCGAAAGTGATGCAGAGCGCACAGGCAGAGATGATATTTCAGATCTTGTCCACGAAAAATTCTTTCACAGTGAAATCAATGCAATGCCGGAAGGTAATCTGAAAGACCTGGGAGCATTTGAAAAAAGTGATGCACCTGCTTTACAGATCACTATGCAGGAAAATCAGAAGATGTATCTCAGGGGAGTCATATATGAGGTGTATGACGGGTTAAGTTGGAAAAAGCAGGACAATACGATTCTGAGCGACCATGAAGACCTGTTTTACAGCCTGCACGAAGCAGGATTCTATGGACAGAGCCAGATATCTGCAGCGGGCAAAACTGCAGAGGAAATTACCCCGCTTGCTATGAGCATAAAGAATATATCTGCATGTTCGTCTCACGGATATTATCCTTACGGAGTATATACAGAGGCGGTTGCCCCTGAATATATGGGTGATATCGTGCTTCCGCCGACGGAAAATATTGCATATCTTGCGGGAAGTGTTCCTGAGTGGTATGCATTGCAGCAAAGCCTTGCCGTAAAGCAGGACGAAGAGGATATAAACTCATATCTTGCGGCAGAAGAGGCGTATGAGAAGTACATAACTGAAGTTGATCTTCAGATGACAAATGAAAGCTGGGGGCTGTTCAGCGACAGGCTTGGAGAAAGCAAAGGTATGACGCTTTCTGATATAAGAGACAAGATCCGTGATTATCTGGACAAGAATCTTACGTATGATGAAAGTGCACTTACCCAGAACGGCGGGCTTGATTTTGCTGATTATACATTATCACAGACCGGATGCGGATATAATGTTCATTATGCAACTCTTGCAACGCTTATGCTCAGATATTATGGTGTGCCGGCAAGATACGTTGAAGGATATTTTATTTCGCAGGATGAAGCTGTCGGCTATGAAAACGGCGAAACGATCACCCTTACGGAAAATCACGCACACGCATGGGCGGAATACTATCTGCCGGGTGTCGGATTTATTCCGTTTGAGGTAACTCCCGGATATATGGATAACGAAGAAGATCAGATCGGTTCAGATGATGCTCTCGGAGGAGTGGTGTATGTTTCAGATAATCTTAAATATGCACAGGTACAAAAGCCTGAACAGATTGAAGAACGCAAACAGGACAAAATGACGTTCTCGCTGAAACCGGAGTATCTTTTGTATGCTTTACTGGCAGTCGCACTGATACTTCTGGCAGTGATTCTCAGAAAGAGAAGTATATTCAAGGCGGCTGCAGCCCGTATAAATAGTGCAGACAACAGAAATGCGATCGCTATGAGATACGGATATGCTTCTGCTCTTATGAAGACTGCAGATATACCATCTCCCGAAGGCTCGGAAGAGGCGATGCGTCTGAACAGAGAAGCTATTTTCAGTCTGCATGAAATGAGCGATGATCAAAGACAGTTTATGGATGAATATGCGGCGGGCGTTCTCGCTGTGTGCAAAAATACATGGACATTCATTCAAAAGATCCGTTACAGTTTATGGGACTGTTTATATTAAATAAAAAGGAGGAAAACGATATGATAAAGAAACTGACGGCTATGCTGTTTTGTGTTTTACTGCTCGTAGGAATATGTGCTCCCGTTTATGCGGCGGAAGACAGCTTTGTATTCGTTGCTGTGAATGCAAACTCAGTAATTATTGAACCCGTCAAAGTTCACTATGACAAAGATCAGACTGTACAGGAAGCACTTATGAATACAGAATATGAATTTGTCGGAATTGAACAGGGATTCATATATGAAATTGAAGGTGTTCCGGCGTCCTTCAGTGCATTCTGTGATGATGAGACGGTTTATTCACCTCTTGCTGCGCAGGCAGAAGATGTTTCGGTAGTATGTTATCATGTAGCATCAGAATACTCCGAAGATCTTTGTAAGCTCATCATCAGAATGGCCGAATTCAGACAGATGGGAAGTGTAACAAATTATCCCGACGCAAAAAAGGCTTATGAAGACGGACTTACTGCAATAAGAACCTCAGACGGAGCTAAAGAGGCTCTTGATGCACTCAATGGGGCTATCGAAGAATATGAAAAGACTATTAACGGACAGAAATTTACTGTTTCTGTAAAAGCTGTCAAAGCAGACGAAACGCTGTCTGCTCCGACGGTTACTCTTACGGATATGTATGGTAATCCCACATCAGTAAAGGGAACTTCACTTGATGTCATTGCAGGGCAGTACAGATTTGTCGTCAGTGACGGAGGATATAACCGTACGGAAGGAACTCTTAGTGTGGCAGGTGATACAACACTTGAGGTTACTCTTCCTGCAACAGAATGGTTCGGTGATATAAAACTGCTTGATCAGAACAAAGAGCCGTATCGCTTCACACAGGATAAAACAAAACATACTGCGACGTATTATGTTTATGATACTGCACAAGAGCTCGGAAGTATTTACCTGAATGCAGGGCAGGCAGATGTACCGGATGTTGAAAAAACCAAACTCAGAACAATGTACATCGGTACAAACGGACTTGATTACTCAGAATCAACAAAAAGCTGGGAGAGTCTGTCTACAGCTCTGACATATCTGGTTTCACAGGATATGCAGGGCAGAGAATTCCCGCTTGAAGCACAGTATGTTGATGCAAAAGGACATACGCAGATACAGTCATATAAAATGACAATAGTACGTATTCCTACACTTACGGAACTTATTGTAAATGCGCAGGGTACACTCCTGCCCGTAACATTTGATCCGGCAGTAAATGAATACAGCTTTGTTACTGTTTCTGACAATGTGGACATTACAGCAAAAGCATTCGGTAGTGATTATAAAGTAAGCGGCTGTGGAAATATCGGTATAACATCTCAGGAAGTTTCACACAAGATCACCGTTTCAGCCGGAGGACAGACAAACACATATACCCTTAATTTCAAAAAGGTAGATTCTGTTCCCGTGACAGTAAAAGTACCCTCAGGTGTAAATGTGAATATTTTAAATGCTGCGGAAAGTGAGATAGCTGCGGTTGATGGTGTGTATAACCTGATTGCAGGAGAAGAATACACCCTCAGATCAGTAAAAAATACATATTATTTTGCTGAAAAGAAATTCACAGCTTCAGAAGGTCTTGAGATAACAGCACCGACTCCAAATACAGGAGTATGGCTCACGGATATAGCCCTTTATAACAATAAGAACAAAACTATTACATATGTTTCGGATAAAGATTTTAAATCATCCGAACATAAATACACATACAGTATATCCGACTGCAACTCGACTGCATATATACAGGCAACAGCAGGAGACTATACGGTAAATGCTTTGTATAAATCACAGACTACACTTGAATCAACTCACAATCAACCTAAGAATATATCTGTGGAAAATAAACCCGTAAGCGAAACCGGTTTAACACAGGTTCTCAATAATGCTGTGGCGAAAAGCGGATATTCAAATGAAGTTATACTGAGAGTATCAAAGACAGACTCTGATGTAACATATTATCAGGATTACATAATCACTCTTGCAAGAAAGCTTCATCTTTACGATTTTTCGGTAACAGTAGACAAAGATCTTCAGGATCTTCTCGATAAAGACGGGAAAGCACTTGCATTTAACAGAGATGTCGAAAACTACAAGATAAAAGTGAACAGGGATAAAGAAATTATCACTTTGTCAGGAAAGTTTCCGAATGAATTCGATACAACATCCTGCTGCGGCGGATACAGTGTATATGTCGGAGGCAAGACTTATGAACAGTTCGAAAATATAGAAGTTTCACTCGATCCGACACTGGATAAGGAAGTTATTGCAATTACCGTCAGACATAAAGATGTAAATTCACTGCCGACTGTATATTACCTTACGGTAGAAAAGACAGATCCTGCATACATTACATTTGACACGGATCCTGCTGATACGGTGATATATCTTGAAAATACAGTGAGCGGAAAACGTGTTTTCGGTGAAGGCAATGTATTCGCTCTCACACCCGGTGTTGAATACGCATACACAATTACAGCATCAGGATATATCGGAACACAGGGTAAATATACTGCGCCTTCGCAGAACGGCACATTTGAGCTTGCACTGGAAAAAGCTCCTGAAAATGCAAAACTCGAAGATCTTCAGTCACAGTGGCCGCATCTGAGATTCAACCGCAGCAACAACGGCGTGATAGATACTGCAACACCCATCAAGGACAGCGAAGCAATGCTTTACTGGGCAACAAAGATCGGCGACGGATACGATAAAGATGCCTGCGGATGTCCGATACTTGTTGACGGATATCTGTATACATATTCTGCAAGCAAACTGTATAAAGTAGATACTGTTTCCGGAGAAATATTAGCTACGGCAGATATGGACAAAGCGTCAAGTTATGCAATAAATCCGCCTACATATGCAGACGGAATGTTATTTATCGGTCTTGCAGACGGAACAGTGCAGGCGTTCAACGCCGCTACACTCGAATCTCTCTGGATATACCGTGACGAGCTTGGCGGACAGCCGAACTGTGCAATCACATATCACAACGGATTTGTTTATACAGGTTTCTGGATCGGTGAAATGAGTAAAGCGAACTATGTCTGCATCAACGCAACCGATGAAGATCCCACAAATCCGAAAGAAGAAAAAGTTGCTTCCTGGCATTATACCTCTGACGGCGGATTCTACTGGGCAGGGGCATATGTATGTGATGAATACATGCTCATCGGAACAGATGACGGAGAATCAGGTTATACAAGAGGATATGCTGAGCTGATTTCATTCGATACAAAGACAGGAAGAATAATTGACCAGTATCAGCTGCCGGTGGTCGGGGATATCAGAAGCTCCATTGTTGAGTATGAAGGAAAATTCTATTTCACAAACAAGGGAGGATATTTCTTCGAAGCAACAGTAAATGATGACGGAACGATAGCTTCTGTAAGACACCTCAAGCTTTCAAACGGCTCAGATAATGATGCGACACCTGCAATGAGTACATGCACTCCGACTATCTATAACGGAAGAGCGTACGTAGGTGTTTCCGGTA
>SVCP01000055.1 GCA_015058295.1 Anaerofustis stercorihominis | reverse complement strand
AAACCGTCACTATAAAAAATGACTATGTATTTGCCCCGGACAACAAAGCTGTGGGACTTGCAAGTTATTATAAGCTGAAAAAAGGTGATACTCCTTTTACGGAAGAGGAAATCACCCAAAGCATCGAGTTGTCAAAAGATAAGTTTTACAAAGCACTTGATGAACTCTACGGAATCAGCAAATATGAAGAAGTCATAATTCCTGCATATAACGGAACAGATCTTCAGGAATATGGGGACAGAATACAGCATCTGCACGGAATAAATCATAATGAATTCGCTATAACGCTGCTGAGGGATCTTCCCGTAGGGCTTTCGTGGAACACAGGTGAATATACAGTATCATTGTTCGGTGGTTCGTATAAAGAAAACAGTACATATGATATATATTTCTTCGTCAGCATTACAGAAAACGAATTTGCGGAGTATTTCCACGACGTTTCCACTGCATGGTATCAGTAATATTTAACAGTAATGCAAAACCACCTTTGCTATACAAAGGTGGTAATTTTTACTGGACTTCGAATTCTTTATAGAGCTGTTTTAATGCGGGCTTAGCCATTTCCTTGTCGATGATGCAGGAAATCTTGCCTTCTGATGTTGAGATCGTCTGGATGTTTACTCCGATTTCATAAAGCGCCTTGAAGAATTTTGCGGCGATCTTTGATGTGGTGAGCATACCTGCACCGATTACGGAAAGTCTTGCGATTCCGAGTGAACAGATGACATTTGCCGCATCGATCTCCTTTGCAAACTCGATTGAGATCATCTGCGCTTCCTGAAGATGCTCGATGGGAACTGTGAAAGTAATGTCATTGATGTTGTTGCGGTTTACGTTCTGCACGATACTTTCAAGTCTGATGTCTTTTTCCGCTATCTTGCTGAAAAGCTGGAATGCTATGCCCGGGCGGTCCGGTACTTCCGGAATTGTTATTTTTGCAATATCGTCTTCGAGTGTAATTGCCCTGATTAAGCTTTCATCTTTATACATACTTTCCCTCCTACAATAAGTTATGTTCCATTCTTGCATAGAATACATCTTCGGAAACCGTCTTTAATTTTTCATAAAGAGCGAGCATATCCGATGAGTTGATAAGCTCCGTTGTGAAAAATACCTTTGAGTTTGTATATGTAAGGTTATTTTTCTTTATCGTATCGGCGGCACAGTCGATGGTAGATTCAAACTGCTCGTAATTATTTACCGTCGCTCTGATGTAATACTGATTTTTTATTCCGCTGAGACCGTAGGAATGAGCGGTCTCGTTGAAATTTATGTGCTTCTGGGTGTCTTCTTCTGTGAATGCCTTTATGGCATCGCTTACTACAGCGTTTGCCGTTGCGTCTTTTCCTGCACCTTTACCCATAAAGCAAAGCTCACCGATAATATCCCCGTAAAGCATTATTACGTTATATTCCTGGTTTACGTTGCACATTACGGAATCCTTCGGAAGAAGAACAGGTGTTACGGAAATGGAATATTTATCGTCTTTCAGAAGTGCCTGTCCGATATATTTGAAATCATATCCCATGCTGTCAGCCATGTTCACATCATCAAGTGTAATGTTGCTGATGCCTCTGAGATGTACATCCTCCGTCTTTGCGTGAGTATGGAATGCAAGGGAAGCGAGGATACAGATTTTTCTCATTACATCATATCCTTCGATGTCCGCTGTGGGATCAGCTTCCGCAAATCCGAGTTCCTGAGCAACTTTCAGGACTTCTGCGAAATCCGCCTTTTCCTTGCTCATTTTTGTGAGGATAAAGTTTGTCGTTCCGTTTAGGATACCCTGAATCTTCGTGATCTTGTTGATCTTCAGTGTCTCAATAATGGATGAAATGATGGGAATCCCACCGCCGACGGCACCTTCATAGTAAAGTTTTACTCCGTTTTCCTTCGCAAGGTTCGTCAGTTCATCGATATGAGCACAGATGACTTCTTTGTTTGCTGTGACTACGTGTTTTTTTCTTTTGAGAGCCTCTTTGATGTATGTATATTCCGGCTCCATTCCGCCCATCGCGCTGATGACGATATCCACTTCATCATCATTTATTATCTCTTGAAAATTATCAGTCAATGTACAATCCGTCGGTTTATAAGTTCGTCTTTTATTGATGTCTCTTACCAATATCCATTTGACTTTTGCGGGAGCATCATTTGAAGAGAAAAACGCCCCTCTTTTTAAGTTAATGATCTCATATACACCCAAACCGACTGTGCCGAATCCCAATAATGCGATCTGCTTCATATGTAACCTCCGATAATTTTGTTTATTGTATCACATTATGTACATCTTAGCAATTAAAATGTTGTATTTCACACGATGTTTGTAGTATGAGATGTGAATATCACTTTATATAAAAGTGATTATAAAATATTTCCTTTATATTCTTATCTGTGAATAAGCAGTGCCGTCCGGGCAACAATATTATCAGGATAAACGCGCGTATTTCACAAAGAAGAATCACAGGCATAAAATATATAAGACATATATGTCAGCTTCTTTTATCTTCTTTAAAAAACAAGGAGAAAAATATGAATACAACGATAAAGCGAGGAGATGTATTCTATGCGGATCTCAGCCCGATTGTCGGAAGTGAACAAGGCGGCGTCCGCCCGGTTCTTGTCCTGCAGAATGATGTGGGAAACCGTTACAGCCCGACGATAATAGTATCGGCAATTACATCTCAGATAAACAAGAATAAACTTCCCACACATATCCCATTGTCCTCTTCCACGGGCCTTGCAAGAGATTCGGTAGTTTTGCTGGAGCAGATACGCACTATCGACAAGATCAGGCTGCGTGAAAAGATCGGACATATTGACAATGAGACCATGCAGAAAGTAAACAATGCCCTTGCCGTAAGTTTCGGAATGCAGCAACTGTTTTAAATCCTTATCATGGATGAATAAACCTCTCCGCAAACAACAATAATATATGTGAAATAACATTAAGGAGAGGAATATGAAAAAAATAATTGCAGTTCTGCTTTGTATGTCTCTGCTGTTTTCATTGGGTGCCTGCTTCGGGGATGATGACGACAAGAATATGAATAACTCAAACGGAACAAATCAGAGCGATACACAAAACAACAATAACGGAAGTTCAAACGGACAGAATGGCAGTATGAACAACAATGGTGGCACGAACAGTGGTACAATGAACCCAAACACCAACGGAAACATGAATGGTGGGGCAGGTGCAAACAACAATATGAACGGCAACACTAATGCCATTGAGGACCTCACGGACGAAGAACGTGAAACATTGCGTTCAAGAATAGATGCCATTGACGGTATCACATTTTCCGATCTTACATTTGATGGAACAAATGCCATGCTCAGAGTTGAATCCACTCTTGATGAGATAGGGGATGATGTAAAGGATTCCCTTACGAACATCATAAGAGCCCTCAGAGGTGATGTTACGAATGTGCAGATTGTAAGATAATAATACCCGCAGCAAACCGCCCATACCGGCGGTTTGTTATGTTTACGGTATTCCGGGGAGATATCTCACGCACTGTCGACACATCATATGTTTTGTCGAAAAAAGCTGTTGTCCGTAAATTTAATCTTCTTCTAATGGTTTTTGTTTTTTTATTCTGATAAGATGTCTTTTACATAGACGGAGGTTAAAAATGACATACGCAAAAACAAAAGGATTATTACGATTTTTTACTTACTGCTTTTTCGGCTGGATGTGGGAATCAACATATGTTTCCGTAAAGGACAGGAAAATGACCAACAGAGGTTTTCTTCGTGGCCCGTGGATACCTATATATGGTTTCGGCGCAATGACGGTACTTATTGCCACGGGATTTGTCCGCAATAATGTCTTTCTTGTATTTATCGTCGGTTCACTTGCTGCAAGTGTACTTGAATATGTTACGGGAGTAATTATGGAAAAGATATTCAAAGTACGATACTGGGATTATTCCTCTCAGCCTATGAATCTCAACGGGCATATCTGCCTTAAATGCAGTATTGTATGGGGTGTGTTTTCCGTATTGATAGTGAATTTTATTGATCCGTTTGTGAGCAGGATCATTGCATTTGTGCCTTACAAATATGCGGGTTTTATAGCTACGGGACTGCTCGCACTGTTTGTCGTTGATATTGTTTTTTCGGTAAGGGATGCTCTGTATCTCAAAGATATTGCAGTAAAGATATACGATGACGGAATCCTTTCCGAAAGAGCGGAAAATATACTCAATGAAATATCTGTTTTTATCAGGGATATCCCGTTTGCAGCACATAACGGTGCGGAAGAATATGTTTCTCTGGCATTTGATGAAAATGCAAAAAAGAAGCAAGGCTCAAAAGCAGCGTTTCTTGAAAAACTCGACAGACAGAAAAAGCGAAAATTATCGTTTTACACTTATCTTCTTGAAAAGTGTGATGAGCTTTTATATGAACTTGCGAAAAAATTTCCATGTGCACAAAGTGACAGGGAATATGAGAAATTACTTGAATATGAATATGCACTCATTGCCATAAAAGAGTCCATAAAAAAATCTCTTTCAAGAGAAGGCACATATTCACATAATGAATACAGACGGGCTGCAGGTATCATTCGCCGTAATCCTTCAGCCGGATCAAGAGAATATGATTTCGGACTGCAGAAACTCAGGGAACTTTCAAAACGGAGCAAGTAAAGCAGGTTTGCCGGAATCTGTGATAAACATATATAATATACACAACGTATCAGAGCTTAACGGTGTGGGTATGTGAAACTTATGGATTTTATCATTGTATGTGTTGCCGGGGTGCGATTCTGTTTATAAAAGTTTTTACAAAAGCAATGATAAACAACAAAGTATGCGACGCAAATCGCTCCGTATGTAAAAGACACGATGCAATTAAATTTTTCGGTTGAATATTAACAAAAGCAGGAACTGTTTTCAGGTTCCTGCTTTATGTATTTATTTTTCAAGATGTTCGTAAATCTTTTCCCACACAGCCGTATCCTGCATGGTCATTCTTTTCCAGTCGAAGGTTGATATGAATTTGTCTTTTTCCTCTTTTGTTGCCTGTGTGTTGTTGTTTTCCTTTGAGAGACTGGCCACAAATTGGTCTTTATACTTTACAGCATCGACCGTATAGTTGGGATTATGTCCCTTTTCATGCTCAAGGATAAATGAAATATTCTCTTTTCCACTGAGCTTTTCTCTCAGAACATCGTAATGATATTCTTTCTTCGTCATAGGATCATCATCAGAATAAATCAGAAGCACTTTCGCATTCGTTTCCGACAATGCTTTTATAGCATCACTGTCAACAAAATCCGGGTTTGATTTTTTTTCCATCTCATAAATATGCTTTCTGAAGAATTTCAGTATTCCGCTGAAATTCTGTTCTATCATTCTTTTTACAGATATATAACCGCACATAGACACCACATGGGTGATATCCGGATGATATCCTGCAATATTCAGAGTTGAATAGCCACCCCAGCTGTGTCCCACTACGGAAATTTTCACTCCTGAATTCTTTTCGTCATTTTTCAGTGCACATATACAGTCGTTAAGGTCTGTCAGGGACTGGGTGAGACCGTTGGAGCTTTCTCCTCCCGAAGTCATACAACCCGTATGGTCGTATGCAAAAACTTTGTATCCTCGTTTGCAGAGAAGCTCAATTTCCGTCATATAGGCTGTGTGCCCGCCTCCGTGTCCGTGATCAAATACGATGAGTCTGCCCGGGGCGTATCCGTCATAGAAATAATATGCGCCCCTGAGAATATGTCCGTGGGAAGAATAAAACTCAAACGGCTCCTTATGCAGCCCCGGAAAGTCTTTTTCTGTGAAATAAAATACCCAGCCTGTATCGTCACATCTGACATAGATGTTTTTCTTATAAATTTTTTCTACGGTCTTTTCGAAAATCATTATCTTCTCCTCTTTATGTTAAAATCTTGCCAATAATCTTTTGAATAAGTATATCATTCTCGGCAGGCAGTAATCATACAGAATAAATGTAATATTCGCCAGTACGAGAAGAGATATTATCATCGTTGTTGTCAGAACTTCGGGCATCAGTACATTTATAAGAAACGCCTGAATGAGTATTGTTACAGTATTGAACAACAGAAGTTTGACTATTATTCTCACATATTTCGGGACAGCATCAAACTTAGGCTTAAATATGGGATACCAGCCGAGTATTCCTGCAAACATCATATTTTCTTCTATGTTCGGTACAAGTATAAGACATAATATGGCCGTTGCGGCAAAAACACTGAGGGAAGTGCCCTTTGCGTATCTTTCCCCGACGCAGGCGATGATTACTCCGCAAAGCATGGGAGCCGCATAAACCCCAAGTTCCAGCACAGCACCCAAAAACATAAGTAACACGCATAACGCAACGCTCATGGAAGAGTATGCCATCCGTTTTGCACTGTTCATTTTTTTACCTCTTATCTATTTGAAACCATTATATCATATGTTTTGTATAAGCAGTGTATATTTTATTTTATATTGCCTGAAACTTGTGATTTTTACATGAAAGCTTGACACAATTATGTGAAAAGTGATATTTTAAATATGAATCACAAACGAAATCTGAAAGGAGAAAAATATGACAGCAAAAGTATATTTTTCCGAAACCATAACACCGGAACAGGTACTCAAACTTTATAAAGCCGCAGAAAAAGAACTTCCCGGCAAAGTAGCTATCAAGCTTCACTCCGGCGAAAAAGGAAACCAGAACTTCCTCGGCCCGGATTTCTGGAAACCGGTAATCGACTTTGTTGGCGGAACGGTTGTAGAATGTAACACAGCATATGAAGGCGAAAGAAACGTCACAGAAAAGCACGTTAAACTTATGGAAGAACACGGTTGGAGCAAATATTTTGACGTTGATATTCTTGATGCGGAAGGTCCTGACAAAGAGCTGGATATTCCTGACGGAAAAGTCATAAAGAAAAACTATGTAGGAAAGAATATTGAAAAGTATGAATCAATGCTCGTTCTTTCTCACTTCAAAGGTCACCCGATGGGTGGCTACGGCGGAGCTCTCAAACAGCTTTCAATCGGCGTTGCTTCATCATTCGGTAAAGCATATATCCACGGAGCAGGGGAGCCGGAAAAGATCTGGACAGCAGATCATGACGCTTTCCTCGAATCTATGGCTGATGCCGCAGGCAGTGTTGTTGAATACTTCAAAGGCAACACACTCTATGTAAACGTAATGAAAAACATGAGCGTTGACTGCGACTGCTGTGCTGTTGCTGAAGATCCGTGTATTGCAGATATCGGTATTCTCGTATCCACAGATCCCATCGCAATCGATCAGGCTTGTATTGATCTCGTATATCTGTGCGCTGACGCAGGTAAACCGCATCTCATCGAAAGAATCGAATCCCGTAACGGTGTTCATACTATCGAAGCGGCCGCAAAACTCGGCTACGGCGAAAGAGAATACGAACTTATCAGAATCGACTGATTGGTTTATGTGTAAAACAAAGGCAAGGCGAATAATAATCACCTTGCCTTATTTTATTATTTTAATGCAATTACCATAGGCTGATAGAAACCCGTATCCGCAGGCATCTGCCAGATAACATCTTCAAATCCGTTGTCCTGAAGTACAGAAGTCATTTCTTCTCTTGTGATGGCTCTGTATTTATATTCGACTTTGTTGATGTTCAGTTCCTTTCCGTCTTCGATTATATACTGAACAAGCGTGTAGTTATTGTCCGTGCGTGTCCATGTCTGGAAGGCGATCTTCTGCCCGTTTTTCGTGTTCTGCACAAACGGAGTTGTTGCCGTTGTCGGTTCGTCATAATCCCTTATACTTGCAACGAACATGCCTTTCGGCCCGAGTCTGGAGGAGATTCCTTCGATCACATCGCTGAGATCCCATTTTGAGGGCATATGTGTGAGTGTGTTGTCCATGGAAATAATAATATCGAATTCATCACCCTGTACGTCAGACAATCTTCGGAAAATCTCTTCTTTGAAACCGAACCCCTGCATACTGATTCTTGCAGCTTCATTGGGACGGGGTTTTGCAACAGAAACATCATATCCCGCATCCATAAGTCCCATAACAGCATTGTCTGAACAGTCGAATACAGTTGAACCCTTTCCGAAACCGTGGCTTTCGAAAAGCTTCGCAAGGAATGAGGGGAGTTCTCTGACTGTTCTGTTCCAGTCTTCCGCCATACTGCGTGAAGATTCCGGTGACTGTTTGTCCGTTTTCTTTTCTTCTTCGCCTTTTCTGAGAACATACCTCTGGACTTTTCCGCTTGTTGTTTTGGGAAGTTCATCTAAAAATTCTATTACCCTCGGATATTTGTACGGAGCGGTAAGCTGTTTTACGAAGTCCTGTATTTCTTTTTTCAGTTCTTCGGAAGGAGTGAATCCCTTGTTGAGAACGATGGAAGCCTTGATTACCTGACCTCTTACTTCGTCGGGAACGCCTGTGATGGCACATTCGAGAACTGACTGATGCTTCATAAGAGCGCTTTCAACTTCGAACGGACCGACGCGGTATCCGCTTGTCTTGATAACATCATCGGCTCTTCCCACATACCACAGATATCCGTCTTTATCAACGGAAGCAAGGTCACCTGTATAGTATATATCATCTGCAAACGTTCTTTCCGTTCTGGCTTCATCGCCATAATATCCGATGAAAAGACCTGTAGCCCTGCCGTCTTTGAGAAGAATGGAGATCTGTCCTTCTTCTCCGGGCTCCGCTTCCGTGCCTTTGTCGGAAATAAGCTGAAGCCTGAAAAGTGGATTCGGCTTTCCGAGAGAGCCGGGTACCGGTTCCATCCATTTGAATGTGCCTGCGATGATTACGCTTTCGCTCTGTCCGAAGCCTTCTCTTATTTTAAGACCTGTCTTTTCAAGCCAGATGCGGTACACTTCGCTGTTGAGTGCTTCTCCTGCAGTTGTGCAGTCACGGATGTGTGAAAGATCACGATACATCATGTTGCATCTGATAAGAAAACGGAATATTGTCGGCGGTGCACAGAAGGTGGTAATGGGATATTTTTCCATTACATCGAGGAGTTTTTCCGGTACAAAACGCTCCATATCATATACCAGAACAGCACTTCCGCATATCCATTGCCCGTAAAGTTTTCCCCATGCGCATTTTGCCCAGCCTGTTTCCGCAAC
>SVCP01000054.1 GCA_015058295.1 Anaerofustis stercorihominis | reverse complement strand
CTGCAGGGATGCTCATTAAAACGAGGGTTGCTATGCCTTCGATGAGAATATATGTACCGTTATATACTATAGCCCACATAACGGGAGAATATCCTTCAGGAGTATATTCCGCAAAGAAGAAATATCCTGACAAGAATGACATAACAAATCTCATAAAGATACCGAATACATATCCGCTCTGCAGTCCGAATTTTTTGTCTCTGAGAATTGCACCGAGACCGATAGCACCGAATGCAAGAGGGAAGTCCAGAAGAATCTGCAGCGGATAATAAGCGGATGCGGAGAACAGAAGATCAAGTACTCCGTATGTCATTCCGCCGACGATGCCGACTTTGAGCCCCATGGTGTAACCTATGAGATACAGAAACAACATCGAAAAGAGCGTTACGCTTCCGCCGTTGGGAAGTCTCCATCTTGGAAGAAAGTTGTTTGAAACGAATGCAAGTGCGATCAGAAGAGCAGAAAGCGTGATCGCTTTTGTTGAGAGCTTTTCTTTTCTTGTCATAAAAAAGATAGCTGCGAAGAAAATGATTATTATGCCTACGCATAATAACTGTCCGGGAAGAGAACTGAAAAATTGTTCGTAATCCATAAAAAAAACCTCCTTTTTACCGGAGGAGAAGCAATATAAATATAAAAATACCTATATACTAAGCTTCCCTACGTCGGTATAATCCGCATCAGGTGATAAGGGTATGATCTCAGCCAAAAGGCACCCCCAGCTTGATGTTATTATGATTATATATTACATACCTGTTTATGTCAATACAGAATTATATTAACGATTCTTTTCAGATACTCTTTAAGAGAACATTTCGCTATTGCTTCTTCCGTAACCACAGGCACTTTCCCGAGGAGTTTTTCACCGTTATAAACAAGAACCTCTCCGAGAACCATGCCTTCTTTCACATCCGCGTACAACACATCTTCCGTCAGCTGTATTTTTCTTTCGGGATCTGCGAATGAGCCTTTGGGGCCGAATGCATAAACATCTCCGTCAGCAATAAGGTTCACCTTATCTTTTTCTCCGTTGATTACAGAAATTTCACCGATAATATCTCCGTTTTTTATGGGGTATGTGCCTTCATACAGGCCGAATCCGTAATCAAGAAGCTTCTTCGCATCATCAAATCTTTCCGATGCATTTGTGCAGTCCATAACAACCGCAATGAGTCTTGTGCTCGCTGTCTTACCTGTTGCACTCATACAGTGCCCGGATTCTTCTGTGTAACCTGTTTTTAAACCGTCAATGTGATCGAATCTGCTGATGAGCTTATTTGTGTTTGCAAGAGTACGGAGCTTATTATTGTTTTTTCCGATATATACGTCGATCATCCATGTGGATGTGTATCTGAGAATGTCTTCATGCTTCAGAAGTTCTTTTGACACAAGTGCCATATCGTATGCGGATGTGTAATGATTATCATCATGAAGTCCGCAGGCATTGACAAAATGCGTGTCGTTCATTCCCAGCTCTTTTGCCCTGTTGTTCATCATTGAAGCGAAATTTTCAAGGCTTCCGCCAATATATATACCGAGGGCTGTGGCTGCATCGTTTGCACTTTCCACCGCAACACCATATAAAAGCTCCTCGACCGTGCGAATTTCGCCTTCTTCCAGAAAAAGCTGTGTGCCGCCGAGACTTGTTGCCTGCTGTGTAATACTGACGCTGTCGTTTATTGTTATCTTTCCGCTTTTGATATTTTCCATCACAAGCAGCATCGTCATTATTTTGGTCATACTTGCCGGATACATTTTTGCGTGAGGATCTTTTTCATAGATCACTTCACCGCTTACGCTGTCTATGAGTATTGCGCTCTTTGCGGAAATATCAACAGCCTCATCGGCATAGACAATATCTGAAAATACCCCCGTGAGCAATAAGCATATCATAAATACGGACAAAAATCTTTTCATATTATACCTCCGTAAATAATGTACTGCGAAGAAATACAAAATATGCACCGAAAACAACAGGACAAGTTTTTATCATTATTACATATATTGTTTCATACATTATCATGGAGGTGTTTTTATGAAAAGAGCAGTACTGACGCATATAAGATCCAACAGAAAAAAATATATGTTTTTATGTATGTCATATATATTGGGTATGCTTTTAGGGTATATCTGCCTCGGACTTTTTTCCGAAGATGTCATAGCAGAGCTTACGCAGTACATAGGAGGAAATTTCAAGACATTTCTCTCATACTCGGAGACGCTTGACAAAAGTGCATATTTCAGGGATGTTTTCGGGAGCGAAGCAATCAGTTTCTGTGTGATGTGGATAATGGGGCTCAGTGCCCTCGGAGTATTCTATGGGCCTGCATTTATGCTGTATAAAGGATATGTATTCGGCTTTACATGTGCGTTTATGCTTAAATGCTTTGACGGTAAAGGGCTTGTGTTTGATGTGCTGGTTCTTTTCAGTCAGAATGTAATAAAACTGCCTGTGCTGATGTTTGCGGCAATGTGTACAATGTCCCACGCACTTAAAAAAACTTCATCACCTTCGCAGAAGCATTACCGCAGGGAAGGCGGACTTATGGGAGTATATACGATGTTTATGGCAGGAGCTTTATTATTCTACTGCATCGGCATATATGTGGAATGTTATATAATTCCGCATTTTGTTTTCTTATTGGCAAAGGATATGATATAATAATATTATAAGAAGACCAATAAGGGAGGATATATGGACAAACGTGTAATATTGATCGTAATGGACAGTGTCGGTGTAGGAGAACTTCCTGACAGTGCATCTTTCGGTGATGCGGGCAGTGATACATTGGGACATATTTATGAGACGATAGATAATTTCAGATTACCCAATCTTGAAAAAATGGGAATCGGCAACATTGACGGAGTGGATCTGATCAAAACAGAGAAGCCTGTTGCTTCATACGGGAAAATGGCGGAGATATCTCCGGGAAAAGATACAACAACAGGCCACTGGGAGATCGGCGGACTGAAACTTCCCAGCCCGTTCAATGTATATCCCGAAGGTTTCCCAGATGAGATAATCTCAAAATTCAAGCTCGCTACGGGATATGATATTCTCTGTAACAAGCCTGCAAGCGGAACGGAAATCATCAAAGAACTTGGCGAAGAACATATGAGAACGAAAAAACTCATTGTATACACTTCCGCAGACAGCGTATTTCAAATCGCCGCTCACGAAGATGTAGTTCCTCTTGAGGAGCTTTACGACATATGCAGAAAAGCAAGAAACATACTTGATGAATACTATGTCAGCCGTGTAATCGCCCGTCCGTTTGTGGGAACAAATAAAGATGATTTCGTCAGAACAGCAAACAGAAGGGACTTTTCGTATTATCCTATAGGAAAAACAATCCTCAATGCCCTTTCCGAAAACGGTAAAACAGTTGCGGCAGTCGGAAAGATCGAGGATATATTCGCAGGCAGCGGAATTACCCTCAGTGTTCATACAGAATCAAACAACGATGGTGTGGACAAGACCCTTGAATATATGGATACGGTGGAAGATGGTCTTATTTTTACAAATCTCGTTGATTTCGACTCCAAATACGGACACAGAAATAATCCTGCCGGATATGCGGAATGTCTTATGGAGTTTGACGGCAGACTGCCTGAAATAATGAATAAAATGAGAGAAGATGATCTTCTCATTATCACTGCGGACCACGGATGTGATCCGACGACGGAAAGTACGGATCATTCAAGGGAATATGTACCTCTTATTGTTTACAAAAAAGGATGCACACCTGTAAATTTAGGCATCAGGGAGACATATTCGGATATTGCGGCAAGTATTGGCGACTATCTTGATGTGGAATATTCCTGCCTCGGAAAGAGTTTTATCGGTGAGATATTCCGCTAAGGAGGCATTATGAAATTTGTAATGTCATATTCCTGCGGCAAGGACTCTACCCTTGCCCTGCAGAAGCTTACGGATATGGGAAATGAGTGCATAGCTCTTCTTGTCATGGTCAATGAAAATGCGGGCAGATCATATTTCCATGGCGCGGATTATGAACTTATGGAAAAGTTTTCCGCAGCACTTGATATCCCTCTCATTGTATGCCCGTCCGACGGATATGATTATCACATAAAATTCGAGGAAGGACTGAAGAAAGCAAAGGACCTCGGAGCGGAAGCTGTGGGATTCGGAGATATTGACCTCGAAGGAAACAGGCAGTGGGGCGTAGACCGTTGTGAAAATGCGGGACTTGGATATTTTTATCCGCTCTGGCAGCGGGACAGGGAAGATGTCCTCTCGGAAATTATAGATGCGGGATACGAATGTATCATAAAGTCTGTTGATAAAAGTAAACTCGGCACGGAATTTCTCGGAAGGAAGCTTACACACTCTCTCATCGAAGAAATGAAAAATACAGGCATAGATGCCTGCGGAGAAAACGGGGAGTATCACACGATTGTAGTGAACGGGCCTGTGTTCAGAATGCCCCTTGATGTTAAAGTCGGCGATATAATCGATTTCGGAAGCCATGCGGCGGTAGTTATAGAATAGTAAAAGAGAAGGCACAGCCTTCTCTTAATTTCTTTATTGAATCTCTGTTTTTTTCGCATTCTGATTTACGACATACATATAAAATACATACGAAAGCGCGTTCAGGCAGATGAAATACAATACGCATGTTCCGGCAAATCCGAATCTGTATAATATCCATGCGACGCTGTAAATGCTTGTGATTTCCTCGGCGAGAATCTGCATATACAGTGCGGAATGTCTGAACATATACCAGCCGGCCATTACGGCAATATCGGATACGAGGATCGCAAAAATAGATTTTGCCGATAATATCTTTTGGGGAAGTTCTTCTCTGAATTCTTTTTTCGTGTAAAAATACATTGCAATATATCCGGGGATAAGTATTCCCATAAAATATACGATTCCGAATGCTGTCAGCATATATACACCCAGGGCATTCAGTATTGTCCATGCACACCAATATGCTGTGTGCTCTTTTATTTTCAGACATATGGCTGTGAGTACTGCCACGGGCATTACAAGAATCCACAGAAGAAAACTGTTGTTGTTTGCCACAGAAAGGATAAATCCGAAGATTGTGGCAACAAACAATATATACCCGGTTATCTGTGCGTGGGAGAGTGTGGTTGTTATGGGAGCGGGAGGTTTTATATTTTCCGTTTGCAGCGTAAGTTCGTCCATACTTATTTCAAATATCTCGCACATCTTTATAAGTTTATCAAGATCGGGAATTGCATTTTCCGTTTCCCATTTTGAAACCGATTGTCTGGATACGTCAAGCATATCTGCAAGTGCACCCTGTGAGAGATTTTTTTGTGTTCTGAGTCTGTAAATGTTTTCGCCAATGCTCATAGTTTATCTCCTTTTGTGTTTTTGTGAGGCTAATATACATAAAAACACACACCATTTCAACCAATCCGGCTTGGAAATTTAGCAACCGGCGGTTGCACAGTAAAAAAACAACATTCGTAAATGAATGTTGTTATTGTGGTATACGAGCCTTGACAGAACATCCGATTCCAAGTGAGTCCGGACCGATGTGGCACGACACGCCAAGAGACAATTCATCGCACATAACGGGCATCCCCGGGAATGCGTCTTCTATCTGTGATATCCAGCTTTGTGTTTCTTCATTGGGACTGCTTGTGGCTGCGAGCAAATATATGTCTCCGTTTTCGTAAGGCTCTCTGAATTTGCCTTCAAAATCTATTTTCATTGCATCAATCATTTCCTTACGTGCTTTTTTCATTCCGCGGCACTTTTTGTGTACTCCAAGCACTCCCACATCAAATTGCATAACCGGTTTTATGGAAAGTATATTTGCGACTGCCGCAACAGATGGCTTTATTCTTCCGCCTCTTTTGATGTATTCAACCGTGCTGAGCGCCACATACATTGTCATATCGGCTCTTGAGGAATTCAGAATATCCCGTACGGCCGGCACATCATAACCTTTTGAAGTAAGCTCTATAGCATCCAGTACAGTGCGGTGCATTGTCGCAGAAACTCTTCCCGCATCAACCACAAATACTCTTCCTGCGTATTTTTCTTCTTTTGCAAGTATACAAGAAGTTGAATAACCTCCGCTGAGACCGCTGCTGATCGGAATGTATAAAATGTTGTCATATTTTTTCAGAAGATTATCCCATGCATCGCACAAATCCTTCGGGCTGGCCTGCGATGTGGATACATTTACGCCATCCCTGAGACGATTGTAGAAATCCTCTCTTGTAATGTCTATATCTTCATAATATATATCTCCATCAATGTAAAAAGGCATTGGAAGAATGTGGATATTTTTTTCTTCTGCTTCTTTTTTTGTTATTCCGGAGTGACTGTCTGTCATTATGGCTGTACTCATTATTTTCTCCTTATAATTTCGTTTATGAAACATTTAATGTATCCTGATAATTATATCATCGTTCAGGATACTAACCTATGATTTTGTTCCGGAATATTTTTTTTCGACAAACCTGCCGATATGTAGAGTTTTATTGAATAAAAATTATTTATTTTGTTTATCAGTAAATAAAACAGGCAGAAATAAACATGTTAGTTAAATAAAAATACAAGAGAGCGAATTTTTGTTATATTATTGAAATTAGACGCTTTTTATGATATACTTTACGCATTATTAGATTGATATGTAACCGGTATTTATGCCGGTATGATAAAGGAGGTAATTTATGAGCTTTTTAAAAGGTAAAACAGCTATTATTACAGGCGCAGGCAGAGCTGTCCTCAGTGATGGCCGCTGCGGTTCTATCGGATATGGTATTGCTACAGCATATGCTAAAGAAGGTGCGAATCTCGTTATTACAGGAAGAAACGAGAAAAAACTCCTCGATGCAAAAGAAGAACTCGAAAGACTTTACGGCATTCAGGTTCTTACAGTTCAGGCTGACGTAAATGCAGGCGCTGACAACGAAGCTGTAGTAAATAATGTAGTAACAAAAGCTATGGAAGCGTTCGGAAGAATTGATGTTCTCATCAACAACGCACAGGCATCAGCTTCAGGTGTTACACTTTTCGATCACACAACAGAACAGTTTGATCTTGCACTTTATTCAGGTCTTTATGCGGCATTCTATTATATGAAAGCCTGCTATCCGCACCTTAAAGAAACACAGGGTTCTGTTATCAACTTCGCTTCAGGCGCAGGACTTTTCGGAAACTACGGGCAGTGTGCATACGCTGCAGCAAAAGAAGGCATCAGAGGTCTCTCAAGAGTAGCCGCTACAGAATGGGGTCCGGATAACATCAACGTAAACGTGATCTGCCCCATTGCATGGACAGCACAGCTTGAAAACTTCCAGAAAGCATATCCGGAAGCATTTGAAGCAAACGTAAAAATGCCACCTATGGGTCACTACGGAGATCCCGAACTCGAAATCGGCAGAGTTTGTGTACAGCTCGCAAATCCTGATTTCAAATATCTCACAGGTGAGACTTTGACGCTCGAAGGCGGAATGGGTCTTCGCCCGTAGAAAATGCTTGCCTGAATTTCCGTATACGTCGTTGTTTGCTTCGCCGTCCATGCTCATTTACTGCAAGTAAACCACGCATGTACGCCTTGCAAGCCGCCTAGTCTACGAAAATTCATTCGTCGCATTTTACGTTGTTATAAATGTGAAGGTAGGATACTGCGTTGTTTTCGTGTTGTTGTCGGTCACGTACGCTTAAAGTACGCTCCTTTCGCCAACCCGAAAGCCGCCTTGCCTAAAAAAGATTTATACTTCGCATATGTGAATTAATAAAGGCATCATCAGGTGATGATGCCTTTTGTATTGCGCTGAATTTTGGCATATGTAAATCGTTATTTTATCACGGAAGAGTCAGCATTGTTTAAGCCTTATGTTTTCTTTCCGGTAGCTGTGAGAGTATTACGGCGACGAACATGAGGACGCAGCCGAAAAGTTCTGCTGTGGAAAGAGTTTCTTTGAGAACAATCCACCCTGCAAGTGCCGCAAAGACAGATTCAAAGCTCATGATAAGAACCGCAACTGTCGGGTCTGTATGTTCCTGACCGAGTATCTGCAGTGTATAGGCAACTCCGCTTGAGAGTACTCCCGTATAGAGAAGAGGTCCTGCGCATTTTACGATATCGCTGATATTCGGTTCTTCAAGTATGATCATCGGAACTGCCGCAAGGACACCTACCACGAAAAACTGCAGCATTGAGAGCATTACACCGTTACATTTCGGGGAAAAATGATCTATTACGAGAATATGAAGAGTGAACACAAATGCACAGGCAAGTATCCATATATCTCCCACGGCAAGCGTGAAGCTTTCTGTCATACAGAGAAGATAAAGTCCTGCCGTTGCGATGATTACGCTTATCCATACCATGAGATTCGGACGTTTTTTCAGAAATATAAAACTGAAAACAGGAACGAGGACTATGTACAGGGCTGTTATGAATCCTGCTTTTCCCGCAGTTGTATACTGTATGCCGATCTGCTGAAATGATGTTGCGCACACAAGACAGCAACCGCAGAGAATACCGCCGAGGAGAAGGTCCTTTTTGTCTTTTTCACGGTTTTCCGGCTTTTTATCAAATATCAGTGCCACGGGCAGAAGTGCAAGCGCTCCGATGAATGAACGGACACATGTAAATGTAAGTGGTCCGATATGATCCATTCCGCTTCTCTGGGCAACAAATGCTGTTCCCCATATAAATGCCGCAACCGCAAGCATGATATTTCCCTGTGCTCTCTTGCTCATAATATATTCTCCGAAATTTTCATTTTGCGTATTGTATCATATCAGTAAAGTATTTGCAACAAAAATGTACAACAGCATATGTATATGAATCCTAAAAAAGACCACCGGACTTCCGATGGCCTTGGGGTTTGTATCAGTACATGAAATCCTGTACAGTGAGAAATTCACCTTTTTTGAGACGTTTTACTCCCGGATCTGATTCGTCTCCGAGAATGAGGTTTGTGTAAAGTCTGAGAGAACCGGGGTGTATCTCAAAGTCAAAGTTCATACGTTCTGCACGTTCTTTTGCTTTTTTCATATCTTCCGGAGCTATCTCATCTTCTATCTGAAGATAAACGATGCGTTTATAGTTGCCATACATCATTTCGAGTATCTCTTCGGCGGTTTCTTCGTCGTATTTTTCAAACATTTTCTTTCTTACATCATCGAGGCTGTCCTGTGAACGCATTGTAAGCCAGCCACGGCTTAAAAAGTAAGAGTCTCTTCTGAGCTCGTTTGCATTGCATAATTCGCACATAAATGAGCTGATGCAGTCGTCGGTCTTCGGATAGAGTATATCGCAGTTTGTTGCTGTGATTCCCAGGAGTGCATTTCCGCAGAGGCCGTATCCGAGGATTATCTCGTCGTAATCATATGTTTCGTCAATTATTTTCTGCAGAGCTTTGTTCAGCTCTTTCGGCTCTGAGTGAAGTCCCGTTTCCATCCATCTGATGTCAAGATCTTCGATTCCGTACTTTTGTACCGCATCTTCAAGCTCTTTCTGAATGATTCCGCAGCCCAGTAACAGTCTTTTTTTC
>SVCP01000053.1 GCA_015058295.1 Anaerofustis stercorihominis | reverse complement strand
CAGTTACTTTCCCACTCTCGCCAAAATCCTATTTTGGCGAAACAAGGAGAAACATCTTTATGAAATGAGAAAGTGCCTTCAGGTACTTTCGAGGCAAATCAAAGATGTTTCGACGCGCGTGGTGTACTCAACAGTACATGAGCAAGCAAAAATTTAAAACAACGCAGTATTCGTTCATTTAGACAAGCATAAAAAAAGAGCCGCACACCTTGCCTTGTGATTGCCTGAATATAAGGTTACATCCATTCATACTCAAACCAGGCAGCTTCGCGGCACACACGCTGACTCGCTACCGCTGCTTCCTTCCGGACCTGACGGGGTTTACAAGGGCGCATTGCACGAGACCCGATTCTCAACATAATCACAGATACACTTCTTATAGACGGGAACCCCGCAACAAGGAATTCGGTCCTGCTATGGCGGATTGCAGGTACAGGGAACCGCCGACTCCCCACCTAGTGCGACTTTGTTATTATATAATTATCCGATACAAAAAGTCAATAAACAAAACACCAATCCGTCAAAAACCTTCCGACAGACCGGTGTTTAGTCACATAATTCTTAAAATAAGGCAACTTACTTGTTAAGTACCTTTGCCAGATACTCAAACCCTTTAAGCACGACTTCCTTCTCATCATCGGAAAGTCTCTTTAAATAAGGCTGAGCATATTCCTTCATTTCTCCCTGAAGCACCTCTATCACTTCAGCACCCTTTTCCGTCAGCTCGAGATTTACGATGCGCTGATCGTGATAATCTCTTGTTTTTCTGATGAGATCCGCACCTTCAAGCTTTTTGCATACGGGAGAAAGATTGCTCTTACTCATTCCAAGTCTGGTGCAGAGATCTTTCATGGAAATATGTTTACGCAGATATATCTCCATAATAGCCTTTATCTGCACACTGCTCAGATCGTTCATAGCTGTAAAGTTGTCGAGAAATGCCGTAAAAAATGTATCGACCTCCTTATAGCCGTTAAGAACCTGAGCTTCAAAAGATAACCGGTTCATATTCTCTCCTTTTTGTGTTAAATATTATATTTGCAAAGTGATTATACCATTATTGTGTAATTAAAATCAATGATTATTTTACACAAATCATTGATTTATTGTTTTGATTTGTAATTTTATAAATTAAAGTTCATAACTCTGATGTTGTCATATCATTAGCACACATACAATATTTGATTTTTCCGAACAAATGTCATAATTCAGAATGTGCAAAATATAATAAATCATATCACTCACGGAGGTCTGTGATGAAAAAATCAGGATATATGATAATCATTTTTCTTGCGCTTCTCTGGGCATATGCGTGGAACCTGAACGGACAGGTAGGTAATCCTGCTGAATATATTTCACTGCAATCCGCCGCTTCCGGGTGGAAGCAGGAAGTGAAATTGCTTGCGTCAGGAAATGACACAAAAGAATATCTTTCTTCTCTCAGTGTCAGCGAAACTTCCGCCGCCGAAAAGTACGACGACGAATTTTTCTCGGAAAATGTACTTATCGCCGCGGTGATTACAGAGCCGGCCGGAGATGTGCGCCATGAGATACTCACCCTCAAAGAAGAAAACGGATATATTCTCATACGCATAAAAAGAACGATTCCCGTCACTTCTTCCGGCACAAAGGCGACAACAGTGTATCTCATCGAAGCAGACAGGGATTTCATCGCAGGGTGCGACAATTTCGTAATAAAGTTCATATAAAAAACCACCGGGAAAAACCCGGCGGCAACTTATGGAAAAATTTATTTCCTTACTCCGCAGACAATATACTTCTCATCATCGGATATCATAACATCAACGTCAAAATACGGCTCAAACAGCTCTGCCATTTCCTCCACGCTGATAAGTCCCAGAGAAATATGCTGTGCGCTTCCGTGGTGACGGGCATCAATTTCCGCTTTGCTCGCTCCGTGGGCAACACAAAGCCTTCCGCCCGTTCTGGTCAGATCATACATGGTTTTTATAAGTCTGTGATGATCGGGGAAATGAGGAAATGCATTATATATCATACATACATCGTACCCTTTGTCGCTTACAAGATATTCCACATCAAGGGCGAGAAG
Source organism: Anaerofustis stercorihominis (assembly GCA_015058295.1). Classification (GTDB taxonomy): domain Bacteria; phylum Bacillota; class Clostridia; order Eubacteriales; family Anaerofustaceae; genus SVCP01. Next base: position 7,564 of record SVCP01000053.1, on the reverse strand, counting down.
GGTTATGTTGTCGTGTTTTCTGTATTTCTTTCTGGCAACATCTATCATCTTGTCGGAAATATCAACGCCTGTTATGCCCGCCACATTTCTTTCAAGATAAAAATCAAACATCACTCCCGTACCGCAGGCAACGTCAAGCACCTGCATCCCTTCGCCGACACCTGCACAACCGATGATAGTTCTTATAATATCGTCGTTCTTTTTAAGATTATTGTCCCACTGCTCCGCCGCATTGTCAAAATATGTCTTTACGCTTTCCTTGCTTATGAGATGGGAATGTGTTTTGCCGTCGTGAGAATGTGTATATGTCATAAATTACCTCTTGATTCTTACTTTATACCTATACCCTGACTTTACCATTCAATTTCTTCCGGTACAAGCCCCCCGGGGGGATGTTTGACAGACAAAAATACAAAAAAGAAAAGATGCGGTTTATAAAAACCGCATCGTATTGTACTGAATTATCTGTTGAAGCCTTTTTCTTTAACTTTAACCGCTTTACCTACTCTGCCACGGAGGTAGTTAAGTTTAGCACGGCGAACTTTACCGCGTCTTACAACTTCGATCTTGTCGATTCTCGGGCTGTGAAGCGGGAATGTTCTTTCAACGCCAACGCCTGAAGAGATCTTTCTTACTGTGAATGTTTCTCTTGCTCCGCCGTTCTGTTTTTTAAGAACGATACCTTCGAATACCTGAATTCTTTCTCTTTTTCCTTCTACAACTTTTGCGTGAACTCTTACTGTATCGCCTACTGCGAATTCAGCAACGTTTTCTTTAAGCTGTGAAGATTCAACAACTTTAATTAAATCCATTTTTTATATTATCCTTCCCGGGCGTTCTTGCGTACTCAACTAACAGAGGACCGCCACATTAGCCTTGATATTATATCACCTGCAGAAAACAAATGCAAATACTTTTTTGTATTTTATTGATTTTTTTACTGCCTGTCGTCGAATTTTGCTTTCGGCAGCTGCATGTCATATTTTACGGCAATGAGCCTTATTGTGATTACCGTAAAAGCACCGCAGATAAGCGCATATCCTTCCCCGAAATACCACATCGCCGCACATACCACGGCACCTGCCACGGATGCGCAGGCATATATCTGTTCAACGAAAACAAACGGTGTGTTCCCTGCAAGGACATCTCTTATGATACCGCCGCCGATACCGGTTATGAGGCCGACAAATACCAGAAGAAATATTCCGTATTCCTCCTGCATAAGCATCGCCGTTCTCACTCCCACCACAGTAAATATCCCGAGCCCCACCGTATCCATCAGGTGCAGCGCCTTGTCATATACCTTTCTGTGACGGAAAAGAACTTTTCTTACTCCAGGAAGAAAGATGATTACAGAGGTAATTACGGCAGTAAGTGCATATACGGGATTTCTGAAAGTATTCGGCGGGGTTATTCCCAGCACAAGATCTCTTATCACCCCTCCGCCGACGGAAGTGATAAGACCGAGAGTACATACTCCGAAAATATCCATTTCCTTTTTCATTGCGCTCATAGCTCCGGAAACCGCAAACGCAACAGTTCCCGCAAGCTCAAGAAAAAGAATAAAAGTCTCGCTGTTCACAGCATTTTCTCCTTGACATAAATATATGTAGGATAACATTATCCTACATATACAGTATTATTCATTTTTATTTTCGTCCCTACGGATAAGATCCGGACGATATTTTTCCGTAACAAAAACACTTCTTTCTTTTTTGTACGCACTGATATTTTTGTGATGTCCGCTGAGAAGTACATCGGGAACAGTCATTCCCCTGAATTCATAAGGGCGGGTATACTGCTCATACTCCAGAAGTCCGTTTTCAAATGACTCTTCTTCACTGCTCTCGTCATTTCCGAGAACACCGTCAACATATCTTGACACGCTGTCCATAAAGCACATCGCCGCAATATGGCCTCCGGTAATGATATAATCCCCCATACTGATCTCATCATCAACACAGAGCTTTATTGCCCTTTCGTCAATGCCTTCAAAATGACCGCACAGAAGGATAAGTTCATCATACTTTGCGTATTCTTTAGCAACGGAGCTGTCAAATACCCTTCCTCTCGGAGTAAAGAAAACCACCTTCGTATTCTTGTCCCCTTTTACAGCTTCAACGCAGTCACATACAGGCTGGGGCATCATTACCATGCCCGCACCGCCTCCGTAAGGATAATCATCTACATTCTTGTGTTTGTTTTTTGCGTAATCCCTTATGTTGACCGCATTTATGCTGAGGGTTCCGTCCTGTACGGCACGTCCGATGACACCTGTCTTTGCGTATTCGTTTATCAGTTCGTCGTAGAGTGTAAGAACATTAAATATCAATTTTACTACCCGTTCAGCTTACGAATTTTGTGAAGTCAACGATCATATAGCCTTCGTTGAGGTTTACTTCGTCAACATATTCATTCAGAAACGGCATCATCATTTCTTTTCCCTTCACATCGAAAAGAAGTACATCCGCTCCGCCTGCTCTGAGAACGTCTTTGAGTGTTGCTGTCTGATCCGAATTTCTGTCACGGGCTGTCAGACCTTTAAGGTCTTCGATGAAGAACTGTCCTTCTTCAAGTTCGATAGCATCTTTACGGTAGATTTCGATCATTTTTCCTCTCATCTTTTCGGCAGCCGTTCTGTCTGTGATCTGTGCTGTCTGAAGAAGTACTGACTGTTTGTGGATACGTGCGATCTGAATGTCATATTTTTTTCCTTCGCAGAGGAAGTATTCCAGATCGTAGAATCTTTCCGCATCGTCTGTCATGGGGTATACTTTAAGTTCGCCGTATACGCCGTGAGCTCCTGTGATTTTTCCTATTGTCAATGTATCTTTAAGCATAGTTATAATTCCTTTCTGTTCCTCAATAGTAGATTATATATATTTTGAATGTTTTTTTCAAGGTGATTCACAAAGATTTATTCAACATCAAAATCATCTTCGCTCATTCCTTCGGGGATTTCAACTTCAATGTACTTCTGTATTATCTCCGGACGGGGCTTTTTGTTGATATATTTTATTCCGATGAGTATTGCACCTACGCCCACTGCATAGAATACGAAAAGTCCCCCAACTGTGGAGAAAAAGTTCACAAGCGGTTCTATCATAAATACAAAGCTCGCAAGGTTGTATATTACATGCAGGATTACCGGCACGAGTATGTTTTCATATTTATAATACGCCCACGCAAACACCGCTCCCACGCCGAATGTGTAGATACTCTGTATGATACTGGGCAGATGCATCATTGAAAATACAAGAGCAGATGTGAATACCGCAAAAGGTATCGTTCCCGAAAAGCGCAGTCTGTTGAAAACAAGCCCTCTTATGAGGAGTTCTTCCGCAACGGGCGCAAGTATACCTATTACAAGTACTGAAAACACCAGGTCTGTACCTACCATTGTATACACCATATCATTCAGCTCAGTAACAGATGACTGCAGACCGCCGAAAAGCGGAACGATTATCGTAATTACGATATTCACCCCGAAATACAGCCCCAACGCAAGTATCACAAGATGAATGATATCTTTTGCGTTAAGTTTGTTGTCATAGCGTTTGTCGAAGAACACACTTTCACGTTTTGAAAACGACCAGACCGCATAAGTTATGACCATTGCGTTGAGAAGCACCAAAAGAAGCATCGTATCATCCACCACAATGCTGTCATAAAGCGCCATCATCTCTTCGGGAGTTATATTTGCGTTTTCTCCGACAGCCTCTGTCAGTTTCGGCATCGCCACAACGAAAACATACAGAAACGATGCGGCAAGATTCATAAGATAATATGCGAACATGGGAAATATCGCAAAGGACATGCTTTTCTTTATTGGCTTTATCTTTTTGTTTTTTTTCATAATATATCCTTTCTGTTTACCGCAAAGTGTGATATATTTGTCACACAGCAGGAATATTCACTCCGATAAATTATACACCCGGGAGTATATTATAATATCAGACGGTGCTTTTTTTCAATAAATTACACAAATTTATCTTGCTTTTTGCTTTTTTTATGTTATAATGATCGTACACGAAGGGGCGCAGAGTGCCTTTTTTTAGTGCAGATTTAAAAATATTACCGCTACGGAGGGTAAAAATGAGAGTAAAAATTACACTTGCATGCCAGGAATGCAAACAGAGAAATTACGACAAAATGAAAAACAAAGACAAGCCGAAGGAAAGACTTGAACTCAACAAGTACTGCCCGTTCTGCAGAAAACATACTCCGCACAAAGAAACAAAATAGTTTTCCGGGAGGCAGAATAAATGGCTAATACACCAGGCACAGCAAAAGTTAAGTGGTACAAAAAACCGGTTATCTTCTTGCAGGGAGTTTTAAAAGAGCTTAAAAAAGTTCATTGGCCGAATAAAAAAGAGCTCTTCAACCATACATTGATTTGTCTCGCAATCGTTGCAATATTTGTAGTGGTTATCTTCTGCTTTGACACTGTATTTTCAGTCCTGACAAACTTTTTGTATAGTTTATAAGCTTGGGAGTTGAGTCTGATGAGCGAAAATAACGGTGCAATGTGGTATGTTGCACATACTTACTCAGGATACGAGAACAAAGTAAAGGCCAATATTGAAGCGACTGTTCAGAGCCGCAATATGGAAGATACGATTCTTGAAGTTGTTGTTCCCATGCACGACGTTGAAGAAATGAAAAACGGTCAGAGAAAGAACGTTTCAAAGAAGATCTTCCCGGGATATGTTCTGGTTCATATGTTTATGACGGATGAATCCTGGTATGTGGTAAGAAACACAAGAGGCGTTACGGGTTTTGTCGGACCCGCAAGCAAGCCCGTCGCTCTTACAACGGAAGAACTTGCCAACCTTGGTATCAAGGAAGCAAAACTTCCCGAAATCGACATCGAGATCGGAGACAATATCATCGTTACCGACGGACCGTTCAAGGAATTCGAAGGTGTTGTTGATGAGATCAACAAAGAAAAGCGCAAGCTCAAGATCAATATCTCCATGTTCGGAAGGGAAACACCCGTCGAACTGGATTTCTCTCAGGTAAAGAAAGCCTGAATGTATTGTCCGTGGACAGAGGACGATGCTTATCGCAGAGAAATAAGATACTATAATCAAATTTAAAACTTAAATAGCATTCGGAGGATAATATGGCAAAGAAAGTTACCGGAATTATCAAACTTCAGTTACCGGCAGGAAAAGCTACTCCTGCACCACCGGTAGGACCGGCACTCGGTCAGCACGGCGTTAACATCATGCAGTTCTGCAAAGAATACAACGCAAGAACAGAAAAGAACGCAGGACAGGTTATTCCTGTAGTTATCACAGTATACCAGGACGGTACATTCACATTCGTGACAAAGACACCGCCGGCAGCTGAACTTATCAAAAAAGCAATCAACCTTGCAAGCGGTTCAGGCAAACCGAACTCTTACAAAGTTGGCACAATCACAAAAGCTCAGCTCAGAGAACTTGCTGAACAGAAAATCAAAGACACAAACGCAGCTGACGTTGAAGCCTGCATGAGCATGCTCGCAGGTACAGCAAGAAGCATGGGCGTTGTAGTTGTAGACTAATTTACAAAAAAACACTTGATTATTGCGCATTTTGCGTTATAATAACATAGGTCGCTATTGTGGGAGACCTTTAAACCACGAAAGGAAATATTAAAAATGAAAAGATCAAAAGTTTATCTTCAGAAGAGAGAACAGCTCGAAAAAGGCAAACTCTATGAATTCGAAGAAGGCATTGCACTTTGCAAAAAACTTGCAACAGCAAAATTCGACGAAACAATCGAAATGCACATCAAACTCGGCGTTGACTCAAGACACGCTGACCAGCAGGTACGTGGCGCTATCGTTCTTCCGAACGGTACAGGCAAAAACACAAGAGTTCTCGTATTCGCAAAAGGCGAAAAAGTTAACGAAGCTCTCGCAGCAGGCGCTGATTATGCAGGTGCTGAAGAATATGCTGAAAGAATCCAGAAAGAAGGCTGGATGGAATTCGATGCAGTAATCGCTTCTCCGGATATGATGGGCGTTGTTGGTAAGCTCGGTAGAATCCTCGGTCCCAGAGGTCTTATGCCGAACCCGAAAACAGGTACAGTTACACCGGACATCGCTAAAGCAGTTCAGGAAGCTAAAGCAGGTAAAGTTGAATACAGACTTGACAAAACAAACATCATTCACGTTCCGGTAGGAAAAGCATCTTTCACTGAAGAAGCTCTCTCAGAAAATATCAACACTCTCATTGATGCTATTAAAAAAGCTAAACCGGCTGCAGCTAAAGGTCAGTACTTCAAGAGTGTTACACTCGCAAGCTCTATGGGCCCGGGCGTAAAACTTTCAGTTGCAAAACTCGTTTAAGCGATATATAATAATAAATGTCTTTAAGGGGCAGAAACCCTGCCCCTTAATATAAACCAGACGGCTTATGCCGTATTACCGCAGAAAGCAGGTGCCACAGGCTTAAATTCCTGCCGAGGTGAATAAAAAGCTTACAAGCTCTTTATCTTCATGCGGTAAAGAGTATTTTTTATATAATACTCTTTCAATATTGAGAAAAGGAGGAAACTATGGCTTCACAAGTAATTTTAGCTCAGAAACAGGCTGTTGTTGCAGAAATCGTTGATAAAATGAAAAACTGTGCGTCTTTCGTACTCGTTGATTATCAGGGAATCAATGCTGAACAGGTAACAGCTCTCAGAGCAAAGGCAAGAGCAATGAACGTAGAATACAAAATCTACAAAAACACAATGCTCACACTCGCTGCAAAAGAATGCGGATTCGAAGGTCTCGAAGATGCACTCAAAGGTTCAACAGCTATCGCATTCGCAGATGATGCAGTTGCACCGGCAAAATGCATTTCTGAATTTGTTAAAGACAACAAATTACAGATTCTCAAATTCAAAGGCGGCGTAATCGACGGTAAAGTATCAGGCGTTGAAGAAATTCAGGCAATCGCAGCTCTCCCGCCGAAAGATGTCCTTATCGCTCAGGTTGTTGGCGGAATCAAATCCCCCATCACAAAATTCGCTCTCGTTATCAAAGCTATCGCAGACAAAAAAGGCGAAGAAACAGCGTAATTCAGAATTTACGGCCGCATAAGGCCACAGCGTGAGGGATCGGTCCCACGCATATAAAAAAATATTATTAATTGAAAATTAACATTTGGAGGAAATAAAACAATGTCAGAAAAATTTCAGGCTATTATTGATGAAGTAAAAGCTATGACAGTTCTCGAACTCAGCGAACTCGTAAAAGCTTTGGAAGAAGAATTCGGCGTATCTGCTATGGCAGCAGTAGGCGTAGCAGCAGCTCCGGCAGCTGCAGAAGCAGTTGAAGAAAAAACAGAATTCGACGTAGTACTCGTTGAAGCTGGTGCAGAAAAACTTAAAGTTGTTAAAGCTGTTAAAGAACTCACAGGTCTTTCACTCAAAGACGCTAAAGAACTCGTTGACAACTGCCCGAAAAACCTCAAAGAAGCTGTTTCTAAAGAAGAAGCTGAAATGGTTAAAGCTAAAGTTGAAGAAGTTGGCGGTAAAGTTGAAATCAAATAATGATTTCGGTTTATTAATAACGAATCACACA
>SVCP01000052.1 GCA_015058295.1 Anaerofustis stercorihominis | reverse complement strand
CTTCTCTGTATGACTGATATTTTCCCTTATTACTGCCTTTGATACCACAACAGTATATAAAAAAAACTCCTCGATGTCAAGAGGAGTTTTCGAATTGAGCCTGTTTTGCAAGCAATTTATTTTTCTTCATTCTTAAGATACTCGAGATATACTTTAAATCGCTTTTCGTACCCGATTTCAGTGGGGAAGTAATACTGTTTATTTTGCCCTTCAGGACGATAATTCTGTTTCACATAGTGCTTCGGATAATCGTGAGGATATTTATAATCCGGATCATCTTTATCGTTTGAAAGTTTATGCCCTGTAGAACGAAGATGATGAGGCACCTGAAGTGTGGGATTTTTTTCAACATCTCTGAGCGCTTCGCCTATTCCGAGATAAGATGCATTGGATTTTGGCGAGCACGCAAGATACACAGCACAGTGAGCAAGGTTTATCCTTGCTTCCGGCATGCCAATGATCTCAACTGCCCTGAAGGTAGAGATCGCAAGACTAAGCGCTGAAGAATCTGCACAGGATATATCTTCCGATGCGAAAATGACCATTCTTCTTGCAATAAATTTCGGGTCTTCTCCCGCATACAGCATCTTTGCCAGCCAGTAAAGTGTGCTGTCAGGGTCACTTCCTCGCATAGATTTTATAAATGCACTGATAGTGTCATAATGTTCATTTCCGTTTTTGTCGTATTTTATTGTCCTTTGCTGAACACAATCTTCCATCACCGCAAGATCGATCCTTATCACTCCGTCGGGATCTTTATTTGTACTGAGAAATGCAAGTTCAAGTGCATTCAGTGCGCATCTTCCGTCTCCTGAAGATACTCTTGATAGAAAATCAAGAGCCTCATCTGTAAGTACGATATCAAAACTTCCGAGACCTCTTTCTTTGTCGGCAAGGGCATTTTTTATTATGCCTTTGATATCTTCTGAGGTAAGTTCTTTCAGTGTAATGAGTGTGCTTCTGGACAAAAGCGCCGAATTGATCTCAAAATGCGGATTTTCGGTAGTTGCTCCGATCATGGTGATGATGCCTTTTTCAACGGAAGGCAAAAGGGCATCCTGCTGTGATTTGTTGAAGCGATGGATTTCATCGATAAAGAGTATTGTTGATTTTCCTCCCATAGAAAGAAGCTTCTTTGCGTCATCAATGACTTTTTTTATATCCGCAACCCCGCTTGTGACTGCGTTAATGCTGACAAATTCTGATTTTGTTGAATTGGCAATTATACGTGCAAGTGTTGTTTTGCCGCATCCTGCAGGACCTGCAAATATCATGGAAGGTATCCTGTCAGCTTTTATCATCCTGTAAAGAAGCTTTCCCTCAGCAGCAATATGCCTCTGACCGACAAATTCATCTATCGTTCTCGGACGCATACGTTCTGCGAGTGGAGCCTTTTCCGACAATGTCTCTTCCAGTGAAATGTCAAAAAACGAACCGCTCACTCTCTAATCTCTCTTTCTGAGATATGTTTTACGCTCTGTGCCGTTAAGTATTCTCTGAATATTACCCCTGTGTCCGTACAGACAAAGAAGTGCATTTATAGTAAAGTATGCGACAGCCGGCCATGTACCTATGAAATACCACGCAAGAAACGGTGTCGTGCTTACACTTATGCACGCACCGAGAGAAACGATATGAGTAGCAAATACGATAGCGAATCCGAAACAAATCCATATAAGGCCGAGTCTCCAGTCCATAGCAAGGGATACCCCTCCCGAAACAGCGATGCCTTTTCCGCCTTTGAAACCTTCGAATATCGGATAGTTGTGACCGAGCACAGCAGCGAAGCCCCCGCAATAAACAGCAAAATCACTTCCGCTGAAATGTTTGGCTAACAGTACAGCAACAATTCCTTTGATTACGTCAAAAAGAATTACACCGAACGCAACGGCAAAACCATATGTTCTCAGTGTATTGGTTGCTCCTGCATTTCCGCTTCCGTAATTACGGATATCGTCGTGTTTCACAAATTTGGAATAAAGAATAGCTGCATTGAGTGAGCCTAAAAGATAAGCAATTATTATGAGTACGATGTCTTTCACCATGAATTATATATTCCTCCATAGAAAAATAGTGTTTTTCAGCAATTTTATGCTTGCATAGCCTTTATCTACAAATTATAATTGATTTTATCACAAAAGTATTTATATTTCCATACATAAAAGGTAATCCTCGGAAAAATATAATCTACACTTTACTTTGGAGGATAAAGTTATGAAAAGTTTGTTGACAGGCAACGAAGCTATTGCTATGGGCGCAATAGATGCCGGTGCAAAATATGCAGGTGCTTATCCGGGTACACCCAGCACCGAAATACTTGAAAACCTTGCCGAACACAAAGATGAGATCTACAGCGAATGGGCACCGAACGAAAAAGTAGCCCTTGAAGGAGCTATCGGGGCGGCTTATGCGGGAGTACGATCTCTTGCAGCAATGAAACATGTTGGTCTTAATGTTGCTGCAGATCCGTTTTTTACGAATGCATATGTAGGTGTAAATGCAGGTCTTATTGTCGTCAGTGCCGATGACCCCGGAATGCATTCATCACAGAATGAACAGGATAACCGTCATTATGCATATCATGCAAATGTACCTATGTTTGAGCCCTCAAACTCTCAGGACTGTTATGATATGGTCCGTGAAGCATATGAAATCAGTGAGAAATACGATACCCCCGTTCTTATAAGACTCACAACAAGAGTTTCTCACTCAAAATCAATCGTTGAAAGAAAAGAAGTTCTTTCACATGAATTCAGACCTTTTGAGAAAGATCCCATGAAATATGTTACTGTTCCTGCGGTTGCAAAGGGACTTAAGTTAAAAGTAATAAAAAGAAGGGAAGAACTTCTCGCTTATTCGGAAGTTTCACCATTCAATACTGTTGAATACAACGATAAATCGATTGGTATCATCGCAAGCGGAATTTGTTACGAATATGCAAAAGAAGTTCTTGGAGACAAGGCTTCATATCTGAAACTCGGTTTTACATATCCGCTTCCAACAGAAAAGATCAAAGAATTCGCTTCAAATGTTGACAAGATTTATGTCATTGAAGAAAATGATCCCATTATGGAAAAAGAAGTCAAGGCTCTCGGAATCGAAGTAATCGGAAAAGATGCTTTCCCGTTAAACGGGGAAATGCTTCCGCAGATCGTAAGAAAAGTAGTTCTCGGAGAAGCCAATGAAGTAACACAGATCAAGAAAGATGATATGCCGCCTCGTCCGCCTGCTCTTTGCAGCGGCTGTCCGCACAGAGGAATATTCTATAGTCTTGCAAGAAGCAAAGCCAGAAGGGAAAAGATTTATATTTCAGGCGATATCGGCTGCTATTCTCTTGGATATGCAGATCCGTACAATGCTCTCGATTCGATCATCTGTATGGGAGCAAGCATCTCTGCAGCTCACGGCGCAAGCAAGGTTTATGAAATGATGGGCCTAAATGACAATAAAGCAGTCGCTGTTATCGGGGATTCTACATTCTTCCATACAGGGATAAACAGCCTTATGAATGTTGCTTACAACAAATCAAAGGTTATCACAATCATACTTGACAACAGAATCACAGGTATGACAGGACACCAGCAGAATCCGGGAACAGGTTACACTGCCCAGGGTGCGGAATCTGACGCAATCGACATTCCGCTTCTTGTAAAAGCTATCGGAATTGAAAATATCAGAACAATCAACCCGAATGACCTGACACAGGTTGAAGATGCTCTTTCATGGGCAATGGAACTTGATGGACCGTCTGTTATCATCGCACGTTACCCTTGTGCGCTCAAGAGATTCTCTCAGGCAGATAAAGCAGAGTTCGGGGATATGTATATCGACAGATATATTGTTGATACAGAAAAATGCAATGGATGTAAAAGCTGCATGAAGAGCGGATGTCCCGCACTTTCTTTCGATAAGGAAAATAAAAAGGCAAATATCAACGAAGACAGCTGTCTCGGTTGCGGCATTTGTGCACAAATCTGCAAACAGGAAGCAATTCAGAAAGCGAGATAAGAGTATGGACACTAAAAGAATTATGATCGTCGGCGTAGGAGGACAGGGTACTATCCTTTGCGGCAAACTTCTCACTATCGCTCTTATGCAGGCAGGATATGACGTAAAAATGACAGAAATTCACGGTATGAGCCAGAGAGGCGGAAGCGTAAGTTCTGAAATAAGCTACTCAGATAAAGTTTACAGCCCTGTTACAGAAACAGGGGATGCGGATATAATCGTTGCGTTCGAAAAACTCGAGGCGCTCAGATATTCAGATAATCTCAAGCCGTCAGGGAAAATGATAATCAATGATTACGTAATCGAACCCACCAGCGTTCTCAGTGCAAAGGCAGATTATCCTCAGGGACTCAATGAGCGTATCGGTGAAAAATTTGATGCCATATTCATCAAAGCAAGCGACATAGCAAAAGAACTCGGAAATCCGAAAGTTATGAACATTGTTCTTCTGGGGGCACTTGCAAAAGTTCTTGATCTCAACAACGTGGACTGGAACGCTATTATTGCCGGAAACGTAAAAGCGAATTTTGTGGAAATCAACCAGAAAGCTTTTAAATATGGGCATGATGAAATAAATATCTAAAAAGTATAGTATCATCAGGTTGCACAGATAAACAGATTATGTTATAATTATCACACATTTACAGAGCAAAGTCATTTCCGGCTTTGCTCTTATTGGGAGGAAATATGTCAGGACATAATAAGTGGACAAATATTAAACATAAAAAAGGTAAACAGGACGCTATTAAAGGCAAGATCTACACAAAGATGGGTAAACTCATTGCCGTTGCCGTAAAAGAAGGCGGAAGCGATCCTTCGACAAACGGAAAATTAAAAGAAGCTATCGCAAAAGCAAAGGCAAGCAATATGCCTAACGACAACATCGAACGTGCCATCAAAAAAGGCGCAGGTGAGCTCGGTGGCGGAAACTTTGAAAACGTAACATACGAAGGCTACGGAATCGGAGGCGTTGCTGTAATTGTTGAAGCACTCACAGACAACCGTAACCGTACAGCCGGTGATGTACGTTATATTTTTGATAAAAACGGCGGAAACCTCGGTGCTACAGGCTGTGTATCATACCTCTTCTCTGAAAAAGGAACTATCCTTATCGAAAAGGATGAATGCCCGATGGATGAAGATTCCCTTATGGAACTTGCACTCGACAACGGTGCAGATAACTTTGAAACAAGCGAAGACGGATACGAAATCACAACAGAACCGGCTGATTTCAGTGCAGTTCTGAAGGCTATTGAAGATGCCAACATTCCGACAGTAAGCGCTGCCATTGAAAAAGTTCCTTCAACAGAAACAGAGCTTACGGATCCGGATCAGCTCAAAAAGTTCCTCAAGATGATCGATATGTTCGACGATAACGACGATGTTCAGGAAGTATACCACAATGCGATCCTTCCTGAAGATGACGATGAAGAATAATTTTATTTATGTGCCGGATTCATTCCGGCACTTTTTTATGCAAAAATACCACCTCAGAGAGGTGGTATTTTCATGAAAACAATTCATCAACTACTTCATTCAGCACATCCGCATAGTCCGATGCAGAATTTTTTTTCAAAAGTGTATCGAAAATTTCTTCTCTTGTTTTTCCGCGCATATACATTCTTGCAGCAGTTCTGCTTATTTCGTCTTTGTTATTTACTGAATCGTTATACTGCTGCTTTATTTCGTCGAGAACAGAAAATATAATCCTGTTGTCAAAGCCTTTGGATGCAAGGCGGGAATAAATTCTATTACGCAACTTTTCATAACTGAGAGCATCGGATTTCTCAGCTGTTTTTTTCGCAAAACACAACGCAAACTCATATTCTGCGTTATCGGGATATATTTCAAGAGCAGATTTTATCAGATCTTCATCCACACCTTTTTCTTTGAGCTTTGATGATATTGCCCGTTTTGATAAACCCGATTCCATTTTATATTCCACAAAATCCTCTGCATAGGTTTTGTCGTTGATATAACCTAATTCTTCAAGACGACTCATTACGGAATTTACGGCTGATGTCTGCAGATTTTTGTCGTACAACTTATTTTTCATCTCACGGTAAGTTTTTGCGGACATACCAAGAAGTCTGAAAGCATAATCAAGGGCATATTCATAAGCATACTCTTCGTTGTCCTCCAGTACATCGGAAAGAATGACTTCTGATACAGCTCCTATTCCGAATTTTTTTACTGTACTGTGAGATACGACAAATGTTCTGCCATTTTCAAATGTGACGAGGCAGTGTTTTTTCTTCTGCTCAAATTCAGTTACTTTCATCTATTTTATGATCTTGTAAACAACAGGTCTTTCTTCCGGTTTTTCGTCAGATATTATAATTGCATCCTTTGCTCTCTCGAGAGCTGCAGCAGCCTTATCTTCGTATGAAGAATATACGGTTGCTATCACATCACCTTTATTGACATATGCTCCGACCTTCTTCTCAAACAGGATACCTGCAGAAAAATCGATTACGTCTTCTTTTACTCTTCTGCCTGCGCCGCTTGCAAGGGACGCGAGACCGATTTCTTTACAATCGATACTGTAAATATATCCGTCACTTTCAGCAACCAACGGCACATGGATTTCTCCGAGGGGAAGAAGATCGAGATTTTTGCATATTTCGGCATTTCCGCCCTGTGCGGCAATGAAATTATAGAACTTTACGAGTGCACTTCCTGTAGAAATAGAGAATTCGAGCATATCTCTCGCATCTTCTTCATCTTCAGCAACACCGCTGTCAACAAGAAGGCAGGTGCCGAGTGCGTAACAAACTTCCATAAGGTCTTCAGGACCATTTCCTTTTAGTGAATTGATGGCTTCATGAAGTTCAAGAGAGTTTCCCACAGCATAACCAAGTGGCTGGTTCATGTCTGAAATAATTGCACTTACTTTTCTGCCTGCGCCATTTCCGACAGCAACCATTTCTTTCGCAAGCTTTTCAGAATCTTCAAGTGTTTCCATAAAAGCTCCGGAGCCGGTCTTGACATCAAGACAAATGATTTCTGCGCCTCCGGCAAGCTTTTTACTCATTATACTTGATGCAATGAGAGAAATATTATCAACTGTAGCTGTAACATCTCTTAATGCGTAGAGCTTTTTATCGGCGGGAGTAATGTTTCCTGTCTGCCCGATAACTGCCATGCCCACATCATTTACTGTCTTTACGAATTCTTCTTTTGAAAGTTCTGTTCTGAACCCTTCGATAGCTTCAAGCTTATCTATTGTTCCGCCTGTATGTCCAAGCGCTCTTCCACTCATTTTTGCAACTTTCAGGCCGCATGCAGCAAGCATGGGGCCGAGAACGAGAGAAGTTTTGTCGCCGACACCACCTGTGGAATGCTTATCTACTTTTATTCCTTTGATTTCTCCGAGATCAACAACATCTCCGGAATGTTCCATCTGTACTGTTAGCTCAACTGTTTCTTCTGAATTCATTCCCTGAAAATAAATTGCCATCAGAAGTGCGCTTGCCTGATAATCGGGAATCTCACCGTTGGTAAATCCCTGTACAAAATATGCGATTTCCTCTTTTGTAAGCGCCTCTCCATGTTTTTTCTTTTCTATAATGTCATACATATTCATAACAAACCTCATTGTAATTCAACTTTTTATATTTAAATTATAGCACACAGCAAAGATAAATGTTATAATAAAAACAAATTTGTGTAAAAATCTTACGAGGTGAGTAAATGATTATAGGAATTAATGCTTCCATGCTTGACGAGATGGAATTTGCAAAAACATTGCCATTGGTAAAACAAGAAAAACAGGGATGTTTTGAGTTTCTTTTTTTCGAGTATAACGGACATACTCTCATTGCATCTGTATGCGGAACAGGAAAAGTAAGCGCGGCAGCGAATGCACAGACGCTTATTCTCGCGTATAAACCCGATCTTATGATCAATATGGGAACTGCAGGTGCAGTAAGTTTCCATGTAAAAAACAATGACGTTGTTGTTGCGACACAGTCTGTTCAGCATGATTTCAATGTAAGCGAATTCGGATTCGGAAAATATGAACTCGTCGAACTCGGCAAAGTATATCTTGAGTGTGATGAAAAGTTTGTAAATGCAGCAAGAAAAGTTGTCAAAGATAATAACCTTCGTGCACATTTCGGAACAGTATGTAGCGGAGACCATCTTATTTTAAGAAGAGAGCAAAGGGAACACCTCATCGCAGAATTTGACGGTTATGCGGGCGAAATGGAAGGCGCTGCAGTCGGTGAAGTCTGTGCACTTAACGGAGTAAATTATGCTCTTCTCAAAGGCATCTCTGACGGAGACAGTGTAGGCGAAAACGCAAGTGAAGAATTCAGAAGCAACATCGGTTCCGTTGCGGAAATTCTCACAGGCGTATTCCTTAAAGTTCTGGAGGAAATTTAATGGCCATTCAATGGTATCCCGGTCATATGGCGAAAGCGACCCGCCAGATCAAGGAACAACTGAAAAATATAGATATAATTATAATACTCGGTGACAGTCGTGCTGTACAGAGAAGTATTATCGGAAATTTTTTCGATGTTATCGGAAATAAACGTTACTGCCTTGTATATAACAAAAGCGACCTTGCCGATGAAAATGCAATCACACAGTGGAAAACAAGATTCAGAGAAGAAGGTATTGATGCATTTTTCATTGACTGTATCAGCAAAAAAGGAATAAAAGAACTCGTGACATTTCTCTCGGGGCTGAAAGAAAAATTCAGATTTGACAGAGAAGTAAAAGTTATGATCGCAGGAATTCCGAATGTGGGAAAATCCATGCTCATAAATTCCATTGCCGGACGTTCATCAGCGCAGACCGGAAATCGTCCCGGAGTTACAAAAGCAAATAAATGGGTGAGAGTAAATAAAGATTTTTATCTTCTTGACACCCCGGGAGTACTCACTCCGAAATTTGATGCGGAAGAAGACGGCTTTGTTCTTGCGGCAATAGGCAGTGTAAAAGATACGGTATTTGACAGGGAAGAACTTGCGCTTAAAATCATTGAGTTTATGTCAGAGTCTTATCCGGACCTTCTTATGGAACGATACAAGCTCAAAGAGATCGGAACCCCTCTTGAAACATACGAGCAGATCGGAATAAACAGGGGATTTAAATCAAAAGGCGGAATAGTGGATTATGAGCGGACAGCAAATATGATTCTGGATGAATTTAAAAATGGCAAGATCGGAAAAATCGCTTTTGATAAGCCGGAAAAGGACGAAGAAAATGAATCTGAATGATCTTGATCTGTCAAAACTCAGCATTAAAGAAATATCCGTACTCGAAAAAAATGCTTATGGGGAAGAATTAAAACATCTTTCCCTTCTTTTGATGCAGGATACAAGGGCAGGGGTGCAGAAAAAAGCTGTATCCGTAATGAAAAAATATGATAAATATGTTCAGGAACAAAAAAGGCTCGATGTCATAAAAATGCGTGAAGATGTTCTTCACCAAAACGGCTATACATACATTGCAGGGATAGATGAAGTCGGAAGAGGCCCTCTTTTCGGTCCTGTAGTTGCTGCAGCTGTAATAATGCCCGAAGACAGCAGAATAGAATTTGTAAATGACTCAAAACAGCTTTCGCAAAAAAAACGTGAAGAGCTTTATGACATGATAATAAGCGAAGCTGTGGATTTCGGAGTCGGTATTGTTGACAATAACGTCATCGATGAGATAAATATCCTTAATGCAACTAAACTTGCAATGCAGACTGCAGTAGACAATCTGAAAATAAAGCCGGACATGCTTATACTGGATGCTGTTGAGCTGGAAACAGATATTCCGCAGGAAAGCGTTATAAAAGGGGACAGTATGTATATTGCATTG
>SVCP01000051.1 GCA_015058295.1 Anaerofustis stercorihominis | reverse complement strand
TGAGCCCACCGGAAATATCGACCCGAAAATGAGCCTTGACATTATGAATTTGCTTGTGAAAATTCAGAAATTGAATAAAACAGTAATTGTAGTTACCCATGAGAAAAGTCTTGTTGATTATTTCCAGCAGCGTGTTATAACAATTAAAGACGGAAACGTGGTTGAGGACAGAATAGGCGGTATGTTCAATGCGAAGATATAGTATAACATACTTTATTGGACAGAGTGTCAAGGGAATGTGGCGCAACGGTATTATGACACTTGCGTCGATAACAGTCCTTATGTCATGTCTTGTGGTTATGGGCAGCTTTGCAGCTCTTGTTGAGAATATCAACTACAACCTCGAGAATTTCGGTGAGATGAACTCAATAGTGGCTTTTGTTGAACTTGACCGCAGCGAGAGCCAGGTTACAGAGATATACAACACAATTCAGAAGCTTGATAATATAAAAAATGTGACTCTTGTTTCAAAAGAACAGGCTTTGGAGGAAGAGCGCGAGAAATATCCCGATCTTGTAAATACTTTACTTGAAGGAGACAACCCGTTTCCTGATTCGTTTGAGATATCTTTTGTCAGTGAAGCAGATCTGTCGACACTTGTCTTCAATCTTGAACATATAGATGGTATTTATGAAGTAAGCTATCGTTCGGATCTTGCAGATACAATATCCAACATAAAAAGCGGTGTTATAATCGTATTTATGTGGTTTTTGATAATCTTGTTTGTCGTAAGTGTTTTTGTTATCATCAATACTATCAAAATGGCACTTAACGCAAGAAAACAGGAAATCACCATTATGCGTTATATTGGTGCAACAAACTATTTTATAACCTTCCCGTTTATAATAGAAGGTTTTTTGATCGGACTTATTTCAAGCGGTATTGCATATCTTATACAGTGGTATATTTACCTGTATGCAGAGAAGATCATAGCTGAGGATATTCAGATGATATCGGTACTCGGTTTTAATCATTTTAAACTTTTCTATGTGATAGCTTTTGTGGGAATCGGAGTAGTAACCGGTATAATAGGAAGCTGTATCTCGCTCAGAAAGTATCTCAGAGCATAATTTGGAGTTATATGCAGCCGAAAAAGATTGGAAATCTTAGTTCGCATGATTTGAAAGGAAACAAAAAGGATATCTAAGATGTTTATGGAGCAAAAAGAAAAAATCGAAGAGATTAATTACATAACTGGCAAGAAACAATCGAGAATTTCGGGATTTGTGAAAAAAACTCTTGTTCCGGTATCTCTGGGGATTGTTTTGGCAATAATGTCTACTGTTCCCGTTATGAATGCTGCCGGAGATGCTGCTTCTGCGGTAAAGACTCTTGAATATCAGATTGAGCAGAATCTTAAGCAGCAGCAGGAGGCTTCTCAGAAGCTGAAGAATGCCAAAGCAAATCTTGATTCAGAAATGCAGGAAAAAGCTTATATAGACCAGAGAATATCGCTTCTGATAGAAAACATCTCGAATACAGATGAGCTTATAGCTCTCTATACAGCAGATATAGCTCAAAAGGAAGTTGAGATAGAAAACAAGAAAGAAGAGATAGATGAACAGTACAAAAAGATCAAAGATTATCTCCGTCTTTCTTATCAGAATAAGATTTTGAACTATGTTGAAATGATTCTCGGTTCAGACAGTCTTTCCGATTTGTTTACCAATATCGAACGTGTTGGCAACATGATAAATTATCAGGAAAAAATGATGGAAAGCCTGAATGCGAATCTTGAAGAACTCGACAACCTTAAAACTGTTCTTGAACAGGATAAACTGAACTCGGAAAATCAGAAGGCGAATCTCGAAAGCCAAAAAGAAGAGCTTGAACAGCTTTCTTATGAGTCTTCTGTTTATATGCAGAAGCTTGAGGCGGATTCGGCAAAGTATGCAAAAGTATATGCTGAATGTGTTGCAAAAGATGAAGAACTTAATGCTGAGCTTGAAAAAGCACTTCTTGAGTATGCAAAACAGCAGACTGCGGCATATGTGGGCGGAGAGCTTATGTGGCCGGTTGATCTGAAATGGAATCGTATCAGTTCACCATACGGAAACCGTGTTCTTTACGGCGTTAAGGAATTCCACCTTGGTATTGATATTCCGGCAGGTTACGGCGAAAATATTTATGCTGCAAATGATGGAACTATCATAAAAGCACAGTGGCATTACAGTTACGGTAACTATATAATTGTTGACCACGGCGGCGGACGAACTACACTTTATGCACACGCAAGTAAGCTTTGCAAAAATGTCGGCGATACCGTAAAAAAAGGTGATGTTATCGCACTTATCGGTTCTACCGGAAATTCATACGGAAACCATCTGCATTTTGAGGTGAGACAGGACGGTAAGACACAGGATCCGATGGGATATGTTGTTCAGCCTTGATTAATTAAATAAATAATTCAGAGATCCGCAGGAGTTTTGTACAAACAATTCTCGTGCGGAATCCGCTTAAATACCAATTGCATTTATTTAACCGTAAAAATACGGTATGGAGATACCAATGTCAAAAAAAATATCTGTCGGTGCGGCAGCGATACTTCTTATAATTGCTGTTATTATCACATTCCAGATCACATATTTGACTGTAAACAACAAATATAAGAATCTGTTAAACGAGATGGAAATCGCTTATGGTTCTGAAACAGGCGAATCCGGTAATATCACGGGCTCAGGTACCGATATATCATCAAAACTTAATACAGTTGATGAAATTGTACGAAACACATATGTTGGCGAAATTGATGAGGAGTATCTTTCTGATTATATAATTCGCGGATATATTGCCGGTATAGGTGATAAGTATGCATATTATATGTCAAGCGAGGAATATATAGAGTTTGTAAGCGATCAGAGGGGCGAACTTGTCGGAATAGGCGTTATGGTAATTTATAACGGAGATTATTCCGCGATTGAAGTTGTTACCGTTATGCCGGATTCTCCCGCACTTGAAGCCGGAATATTGCCCGGTGACCTTATTGTAAATGTTGAAGGCGAGGCTGTCGGTGAGCTCGGTTATTACCCTGCTATCGCAAGAGTTAAAGGTGACGAGGGAACAAATACCAATTTCCAGGTGCTCAGAATAGGTTCAAACGGTGTGTCGGAATATATAGATTTTTCGATAACACGGGCTCCGGTAACATCCCTTTCGGTAACATACAGACAGTATAATGATACCAACATCGGTATTATAAAAATTCTTCAGTTTGATGCTACCACTCCCACACAGTTCAAAGATGCTATTATAAATCTCCAGGCTGCCGGAGTGGAAAAATTTGTGTTCGACCTTCGTGATAATCCCGGCGGTGAGCTTAACAGTATAACTTCTATTCTTGATTATCTCCTGCCTGAGGGACCTATTATCAGAGCTTTTGATAAAGCAGGAAATTGGACGCAGATTGATTCCGATAAAGATCAGTTTGAAGCTGAGATGGTCATTATCGTAAATGAAAATACGGCAAGTGCTGCAGAGCTTTTTTCTTCGGCTATGAAGGATTACGAAAAAGCAACTCTCGTTGGTACATTGACATACGGAAAAGGCACTATGCAGTCGGTAATGACACTTCCGGATTATTCGGCAATTTCGGTTTCTACAGCAATGTATTATCCGCCGTTTTCTGATAACTATGAAGGTGTCGGAGTTGAACCGCATATCGTAGTTGAACTTCCGGAAGAGGCTCAGAATAAGAACCTTTATAAGGTTACAGATGAAGAAGATACACAGCTTCAGACTGCTGTAGGCGTACTTCAAGGAACTGTTGAGGTCCCGACAAATAATTAACACGGATTTGATTCCGGTTTGCGTTTGTACAGATTCAGCACATACTAAAAAGAAAATAACAAAACAAAAGTGCAGCGGTGAAATTATCACCGCCGCATTGGCATTTTATAGCACACACAAGTGGTAAAGGAAATAAATAAAAAAATATAAATACACATATATTCTTATATATGTTTTTGAAAGGAGAAGGTTTTTCGCGCGGATTTGATGCGAAGGACCGGAATAGTAATCGTGGCAAAACAGATCGTGGTAACCGATGATGGTTTGAAAAAATTACAGGAAGAACTCAGTTTTCTTAAAAATGTAAAACGTAAAGAAGTTGTTGAAGCTATTCGTGTGGCGCTTTCTTTCGGAGACCTTTCCGAAAACAGTGAATACGATGAGGCAAAAAATGAACAGGCTAAAGTTGAAGCCCGTATCCAGGAACTTGAAGAAACACTTAATCATGTAAAAGTAATTGATGAAAATGAAGTACACACCGATTCTGTAAACGTTGGTGCGAGAGTTAAGGTGTTCAATGAAAAATACAAAGAGGAAATTGAATATACAATAGTCGGTTCAACAGAAGCTGACCCGCTTACAAATAAAATTTCCGATCAGTCTCCGATCGGTACAGCTATTCTCGGATCAAAGATCGGACAGACAGTCAGCGTAATTACTCCCGGCGGAGAAATGAAGCTTACAATACTTGAGATATCTAAGTAATAAAAATATAGGAAGGATGTCAGCGGCTGCGCAAAAAAGCACTGCCGAACGGGAAAAGATAAATGGAAGAGAAAAACATTCCGAATCAGAACATAGAAAATGAAGCGGCTGAAGAATCCACAGAAAATTTTTCGGAACAGGTGAGAATCAGACGCGAAAAACTTGCGGCGCTCAGAGCAGAAGGTAAAGATCCGTATCAGATAACAAAATACGATATGGACACCCTTGCAAATCAGATCAAAGAAGATTTTGATAATCTCGAAGGAAAAGATGTTGCAATCGCCGGCCGTATAATGAGCAGAAGAATCATGGGGAAAGCAAGTTTCTGCGATATCCAGGACGGTTCCGGCAGAATTCAGACATATATCAGACGCGATGATATCGGTGAGGAAGTTTATGCCGAATTCAAAAAGTGGGATATCGGCGATATCGTAGGCCTTTCCGGCTCTGTATTCAGAACTCAGAAGGGTGAAATCTCTGTTCATGCAAAGAGTATAAAGCTTCTTTCAAAATCGCTTCTTCCGCTGCCCGAGAAATGGCATGGACTTAAAGATCAGGATCTCCGTTACCGTCAGAGATATGTTGATGTTATCGTAAATCCCGGCGTAAAGGATACATTTATAAAGCGTTCCCAGATTCTTTCAGAGGTCAGAAAATTCCTCGATGCAAGAGGATATCTTGAAGTTGATACACCGGTTCTTCATACTCTTGAGATCGGTGCGGCTGCAAGACCGTTCATTACACATCACAACACTCTTGATATCGATATGTATCTCCGGATTGAGACTGAGCTTTATTTGAAGCGTCTTATAGTTGGCGGATTTGACCGTGTATATGAGGTTGGCCGTATCTTCAGAAACGAAGGAATGGATGTCAAACACAACCCAGAGTTCACATCTGTTGAACTTTATCAGGCATATACGGATATGTACGGCATGATGGATCTTATTGAAGAGATGTATATTATGCTTGCCGAAAAAATCTGCGGTACAACACAGATAACATATCAGGGAACACCGATTAATATGGCAGGTCCGTGGGAACGTCTTACCATGAGAGAAGCTGTAAAGAAGTATTCCGGTGTTGACTATAACGACTGGGCGGATGATGAAGCGGCACGTGCTGCAGCCAAGGAAAAGCATGTGGAATTTGAAGACGGTGCAACAAAGGGCGACATTCTTGCAGCATTCTTTGATGCATATGTAGAAGAAAATCTCATTCAGCCTACATTTATATATGAATATCCGGTTGAAATCTCTCCGCTTGCAAAGCGTAATGCGGAAAATCCGGCATTTACAGAGAGATTTGAATTCTTTATTTATGCTCGTGAAATGGGTAATGCGTTCTCCGAGCTTAACGATCCTATTGACCAGCGTGAAAGATTTGAAAAACAGGCTGCAGCCAAGAGAGCACAGGGTGCTAATGCTCAGGTTGATAACGACTTTATCAACGCCCTTGAATATGGTATGCCTCCGACAGGCGGTCTTGGATTCGGTCTTGACAGACTTGTTATGCTTCTTACCGACAGCCCGTCTATCAGAGACGTTTTGCTCTTCCCCACGATGAAGCCCTTAGAATGAAAAAAGCGTGAAAAGTGAAGAAAAACGGAGATATAAGGAGAAAAACGAAGTTATGTGATTCCCCGGAATCCATTTTACGACACTTTTACGACAAATCACAAGACCCAACATAGTATTTGAAAATCCTTGCCATTTACGGCAAGGATTTTTCTATATTAATGATACTATTTCGGGGATTAGAAAGGGTAATTTCTTAGGAGGGTAAAAATGCAATACCAACTCAAAATTCAACAGCTCGTGACTTATTCACGATGTCGCATATATCGCAACTTTGTAAAAATGCTTACAGAAGACAAGGAACTGCGGTTGAACGGTGATTCACTCCTCTACTACT
Organism: Anaerofustis stercorihominis; assembly: GCA_015058295.1. Taxonomy (GTDB): domain Bacteria; phylum Bacillota; class Clostridia; order Eubacteriales; family Anaerofustaceae; genus SVCP01. Next base: position 3,919 of record SVCP01000051.1, on the reverse strand, counting down.
TTGTCGTTCTCTGTTCAATGGCAAATTATCAATTCAGTCGTCTTCCCGTTGATGGAATCTATTACACTGTTTTACCGGGTGAATGGATACTCCCAATCCGTGAACTGACAGAATTGTTTCGTAAGAAAACAGTAAAATCAACCATTGCCGTCCTTGATGATCTGTCAGAGAAAAACCTACTGACATATAGCATCATTCATCATAAGCAGTATATCAAGTACGCCATCACCGACTGGTCAAAATTCAATACATCACTTGAAGCCGATGTTCCATGTCAAAAGGATCTCGGCTTTTTCTTTTTTCCATACCCTCTTGTATCCGAATTCATAGGCAATGGCAAATGCTCTGAAATGGATATCGTTCTCGATTTGTGGTTGAATGCAGTATATAATGATGCCCGTATCCCCGGATCAGATGTGGGACCGGTTACATATTTTCGTAATGGTACACGTTCTCCGCTCATCGGATATGAGGAGCTCGGAAAGCGTTGGGGCGTATCCAAGTCAACTGCGGGGCGTATTATTCGTAAGCTGGAAGACAACGGATATATTAAGTCTGTTTCATTCCAAGGCAAGTATGGAAGTGCCATATACTTGTGTAATTACCTTTCAACTATGTTCAATATTTCAGATGTTATTATAGATAAGGAAGAAGTTGCTATGTCTTTGAACATTAAAATGACTATTCCCGATGAGGTGGAAAAATCAGAATCGGATGAAATTCAGGAAGCGGAAGCAGTTCTCGCTGCGTGCCAAAACAGCGAATTTGAGGTAGAAGAGACGCAGATCAGCGTGCCAAAAAGCATTGCTTACGTGCCAAAATCGCATATAGTCATGATGGTCCAAAAGACGGCAAAAAGTCTTTCCCTACAAGGATACGCGTGCTGCGCGTGTGCACGTGCGCAATATTTCTTATCACCCTTATCTCAGAGTATAGACTGCAAGAGGAAAACGATAGAAGCAGAATTACTTATCCGATGCCCCGATACGCCGCAAATTTATCGTTTTGCCATAACCATAGATGCTACAAATGAAAAGGAGGTGGGGTGAAATGGCAAAGAAGCAAATACAGCAGGACGAGCGCTACCATGATACACTTCTTCTGCTCAAACGCTATCGTGACGTTGTCTGGAGCCTTACTGTGTCCGTCGAACAGGTGAAAAGTGACTTTAGAGACTGTTTTGGTGAAAGTATCGATGAGTTTCTGGACTCCATTTACACTGCAGGAGCCGATTTGTCCGGAACCGATATCGAAGAAAGAGCCAAAAGCATAGAGCGATCCAACAAAATGCTCAAGCTGGTGAATAATGCAGCACTTTGTATGCGCGAGAATCACAAGTACGGTGAAATGTATTATAAGATCCTGTATTACAGCTACTTTTCACCTCATGTTTACCATTCGAACGAGGAAATTACTGAGCAACTAAACAGAGATGGATTTACGATGTGCAGTAAAACAATGACCAAAACCCGTTCTCTTGCAGTCGAATGTGTTGGCACAATTTTATGGGGGTACACGGCGAAAGACAGCCGTGCAATTTTAGAGAAATTTGTTAAATAACAAGTGGTTCAGTCGCATTGACAGCCACATTTTTTATTTTTCCAACGATTTTCCCATAAGTTTCCCGGTGCTTTTCTTGATTGTTCTTTTTTCATATGATATAATAGTCATGCTTAAAACTATATCTTGCGGCAAACGAGTCGCTGTCATACCGGGCAGCGACTTTTTTGCACTTGTAACTCTCACTTCGGTGGGAGTTTTTCTTTTAGGCGGAGAGAAATAACCAAGGAGGCATCATGATGACCAAAAAAACAACAAAGCTAAAGCAGCTTGACAAGCCAAGCATCAACTATGGCAAAATTCTGTATATGGTTTTTGCCATGACCATCCTTATGTCCGTGCTCGCAGTGAACTGTTTTGCTGCAGGCTCAACGGATATGTGGACGAAAGCAACCGAAATCATGAAGGATGTCTACGGTAAGGTTGTAGGCATCTCTACCATCGCGGCAGTCGTTACTGCTGCTGTTGCGCTTTTGCTTATGAACTTCTCGAAAAACGGAAAAACCGTTGATGAGTCTCGTGCATGGCTGAAGCGCATTATCATTTCCTGGGCGATTCTCAATGGCCTGGGATTCATTATGGCGTATGTCACGCCTCTGTTTGCCGGCGGTCAGTATACCGCATAAATTTTCTCTGTTTTACTGCGATGGCGGCAGATTCTCTCCCTGCCGCTTATTGCGGTAATAAATTTAATTATATGAAAGCAGGTGAACCTCATAGGTATTTTAGATAAAATTGTAGGCTGGATTGCCGAACAGGTCATGAACCTGCTTGACATGATATCTACTTCAGTACTCGGCGCACTGGGATGCAACATGGACTCTTTCCTTCGCTACTTTCCTGCAGCCGAAACCATGTATACCGTCTTTGTGGCTCTGGCAATCGGATTGATCCTTCTGAACTGGGTATGGAATCTATTTAAGAATTTCGGGCTCGTCGCCGGGCTTGAAGCAGAAGATCCCATCAAATTATCCATTCGTAGTGTTCTTTTCATTTTCCTAGCCTATTTCTCACGGGATATCGTGGATATTGTTTTGAAGATAGGCGGCACACCATATAATTGGATTCTGACGTCGGAGCTTCCTCCGCTGTCCTTTGCCAACTTCAACAGCGTTATTACAACAATATTGGGTGTCATAGCAAACGGATCGGTTGCGATTATTGCACTGATTCTGCTCCTCATTATTGCGTGGAACTATATTAAACTGCTCTTTGAGGCGGCTGAACGATACGTTTTACTCGGTGTCCTCGTTTTTACCGCACCTGTGGCATTCGCAACCGGATCGGCACAGTCCACATCCAATATTTTTAAGAGTTGGTGCAGGATGCTTGCAGGTCAGATGTTTTTGCTGATTATGAATGCCTGGTGTCTGCGTATATTTACATCTATGGTCGGAACATTTCTGTCCAATCCCCTATTTGTGTGAGGTGAAAAAGAATGCGAAAAATACTATTTTTGTTGTTAGCCACGGTGCTCCTGTTCAGCATACTGTCCGTGAATGTGTTTGCTGTCACCGAAGCCGAAGTGGAAGCGCAGGTCGCAGCACAAGGCAAAGATAAAGTATCGGGTAATATTTTTATATGGTTTCTCTGTGCGATAGCTTTTCTCAAGGTATCGCAGAAGGTTGATAGCTTTATGTCTGCGCTCGGTATCAATGTCGGGCACACCGGAGGCAGTATGCTCGGTGAGCTGATGATCGCTATGCGAGGCATACAGATCGCAAGCGGCGGCGCTTTCGGGCACCACAGAGGCGGCGGAGGCGGAAGCGGCGGATCTCCTTCCGGTTCAGGCAGCGATGCATCCTTTTTGTCCGGCGGCCTTGCAGGTGCTGTCAGCAGAACTTCACACAGGCACGCCGCAAGCAGTGTTACAGGCCAGCAGAATCACCCCATCAGTCAGCGCATCTATAACAGCTCTGTTGCAAAAGGCGGAGATTATGCGAATACCATCATCGGTGCTGTCGCCAAAGGCAGTGTAAATAACGAAGGAACTATCACAGGTTCCCGTGCCGCAGAAGCCATGACATCCTATTTCGGATATGCCGGTAAGACCAATGCACCGCAGTTCTCCGACATGGAAATCGGCGGCGGCAGAATTACCGGTATGGAATCTGTCGGCGGTGCAGCTCCCACGGAGTTTGCTATGTATAGTGCTGATCAGTATATGAAGCCCGATGGTGCATATACCCTTGAAACAGCGGCAGATGGCTCCAAGTGGTACAAGCAAACGGCCCAGGACACGGTAGAGAAAACACCGTATATGGATGCGAACGGAGATATTGCGTATAATGAGCAGATTGTACAGAAGCTTCCGCAAATCCCACGGAGAAAGGATAGGGTGTAATGGCAGACAATCAAC